>DATGIR010000449.1:0-6722 GCA_035295605.1 Fimbriimonadaceae bacterium
ATGCTCTTCAAAGGCACCGAGCGGCGCTCTAGCCGCGAGCTCGCCGAGTCGATCGAGGGCCGGGGCGGCTCCCTCAACGCGTTCACCGACAAGGAGGGCACGTGCTACTACTGCCGAGTCCTGAGCGACGACGTGGCGAACGGCATCGACGTGCTGACCGACATGATGCTGCACTCGGTGTTCGATCCGGTAGAGCTTGCGCGCGAGGAGAACGTCGTGCTCGAAGAGATCAAGCGAAGTGAAGATGAGCCGAGCGACCACGTTCACGAACTCCACGTCTCGCGACGCTGGGCCGAGCATCCGCTCGGAAAGCCGGTGCTCGGAACCCCCGACTCCGTTTCCGGCTTCAAGCGGGACGATCTCAAGGCGTACCTGCAGCGCCGCTACGTCGGCGACAACGTGCTCCTCTCGGTCGCCGGGAACGTCGACCCCGAGACCGTTCACGCCGCGGCTGAGGAGACCCTCGGCAAGCTAAGCGACGGGGGCGGGGATGAAGCCCTCCCGAAGCCGTCCTCAAGCGTCGACAAGGTTTATGTGGCCAAGGACGTCGAGCAGGTTCATTTCTGCATCGGCACGGACGGGGTTTCGCTCTACGACGACGAGCTGTATACGATGGCGGTGCTCGATGCCGCCCTCGGCGGAAGCATGAGCTCAAGGCTGTTCCAGGAGATCCGCGAGAGGCGGGGCCTGGTCTATGCGGTAGGGAGCTACGCCATGAATTACACGTCGGGCGGACTCTACACCGTGTACGGGGGAACCGGACGGGAGAATTGGAACCTCGTCCAAGAGCTGGTCGCGGTCGAGTTCGAAAAGGTTCGTAAGGATGGCCTCGGAGACGAGGAGCTCGCCCGGACGAAGCGGTACTTGGCCGGAAATTTGGTGCTGGCGCTCGAGGGGATGAGCAGCCGGATGATGCGGATGAGCCGAAACGAGCTCAACCATCGGCGCGAAGTGCCTATCGAGGAGACCCTTGCCAAGATTGATGCGGTGGACGGGGCGGCGATCACAGCGCTCGCCGAGCGGCTGCTGGACCCCGACCTGGTTTCGACCACCGCAATCGGTCCAGAGGTCTAGGAATGCCGCTCCTCACCGACGCGGTTTACGCCAGCTTCCTGGGCGTTTTGAGCCGCTCCACCTCCGAGGACGAAATGCTCGCCGAGCTGGCCGGCGAACTTCGCTCGGCGTCAAAGTCCGACGGCGCCGACATCCTCATCGCGGATGGCGCCGAGGGGCTCGTGCTTCGGGCGAGCACCGAGATGCCCGAGATGAGCAATCGCTTCCGCCTTGGCAAGCTCAAAGGGCTGTCGGGCAAGGCGCTGGCTGACAACGAACCGATTTTCATCGGAAATGAAGTGGAGGGGGATCCGCAGTACGCGCGGCTCCCTGGCATTCCGGACGGCACCTACCGGAGCATCGCGGTTGTTCCGCTTCGGGACACCGACTGCCGGCCGAGCGGGGTCGTGACCTTCAAGCGTGCCACGGCCTGGAAGTTCACGCCGGCACAGCAGAAGGACCTTCTCAAGCTGGGCGATCTGACCTCGCAATGCATTCGGGCGTTCCACAACGCCTACAACGCTGGCGCTCACGTGAACCGCCTCGGCGCCCTCACCGAGGTCTCACGCACGATTTCCTCAAGCCCGTACCTCGAGGAAATCCTGCAACTGCTCGTTAACTTGACCGCGCAACGGTTTCAGTACCTCGTGTGTACGGTTCGGCTGCTCGACGAGCGCCGAGAAGAGCTGGTGCTGCGGGCAACTCAGGCTTCGGTGAAGGCTTACCAGCGCAAGCGCGCGATCAAGGTCGGCGAATCGATCGCCGGACGCGCGATTGCTGAGAACCGCCCAATCATCGTTCCCGACGTGAAGGACGACGAGGATTACATCGGCCACGACCTCGCCGAGGAGCAGGGACTGCGTTCGATGATCTGCGTCCCGTTGACGATCCAAGATCGCGCGGTGGGGGTGCTGAGCTGTTACACGGGCGACGTTCACGAGTTCCCGGAGGACGAAGTCGCCGCGCTCGAGACGTTGGCCAAGCAGGCGGCGTTCGCCATCGAGAACGCCAAGTTCCAGGTGCGGGACACCCTCATGCAGGAGATGCACCACAGGGTCAAGAACAACCTTCAGCAGGTCGCCTCGCTCATGCGACTCCAGCTTCGGCACGGGCAGTACAAGTCGCTTGAAGAGGCACTGAACGACACCCTGGCGCGGATTCTTGCAATCTCGGCTGTACACGACCTTCTGAGCCGGGAGGATCTGGACCACGTCGCCGTCAAGACCATCGGCGAATCCCTCGTGCAGCACCAGGTGAGTTCCCTGATCTCACCCGGCAAACGGATCAAGTTCGAGGTTCGCGGCGACGACGTCACCCTGAACGTGACCCAAGCGACCCAGATAGCGCTCGTGCTGAACGAGCTGATGCTCAACGCGGTCGAGCACGGGTTCAAACACACCGACGAAGGGGAGATCCACATCACGGTGGAGGAGCGGCTTGGCGAAGTCTCCCTTTGGGTGGCCAACAACGGGGACCAGCTTCCGGACGACTTCGACCTTTCCCAGGCGAACCTGGGTCTCCAAATCGTGGACAACCTCGCCCGGGCCCTGAACGGCCGGTTCAAGCTTTCTAACATCCTGGGCTGGACCGTTGCGGAAGTGAAGTTCACGCGGTTTGGGAGCGAGTGATGGCCCGCAAGCCGACGATCAGCCCCAGTCGGATCACGACCTACCTCGCCTGCCCGGTGAAGTACCGGTGGACCTACCTCGATCCGCGCGGTCGCTGGTACATGCGCTCAAAGAGCTACTACTCGTTCGGCTCCAGTCTCCACCGGGTGTTGGAGCGCTTCCATGACGAACAGGACGCCGGCGTCACCACCGTCGACGAGGCGGTCGCCGCGGTCGAGGAGAACTGGGTAGACGCCGGATACGGAAGCGCGGAGGAGATGGCGGAGGCTCTGGGCGAGGGCAAGGCGATGATCGAACGGTACGTCGAGGACGTCGTGACCCACGATCGCGGCGGCCGTAACCTGATGATAGAAAGGACGCTCAGCATGCACTTCGACCGGTTCAAGCTTGTCGGCCGCCTTGACCGGCTCGACGAGTTGCCCGACGGCACGCTGGAAATCGTCGACTACAAGACGGGGCGGCAAACCGTCACGGTCGAAGAGGTTGCCGACGATATCGCGCTCGGCTGCTATCAGCTCCTCGTGCGGGAGCTGTACCCTGATCGGCACATCGTGGCCACGATCGTGGCGCTCCGCTCGGGCGAGCGCGCCACCCACGGCATGAACGGAGCCGAGATCGGGCAGTTCCAGCACGACATCGAGGCGCTCGGCAACGAGATCCTCGAAGTGGACTATCCGGAGCTCGTGCCGGTGTCGAAGCCGCTATGCCCCCGATGCGACTTTCTACCCCTCTGCAAGCGGCATCCCGAGTTCGTGCTCACCGAAGATTGAGACTAATTGCCCGCCTTTTGCATCTGATGGCTCGAATGGCCTATGCTGGAGACGGATCGCCACCCCGGCGCCGGAGAACCCCATGAAGGACCAAACGCTTTCTCGCAGAAACGCCCTCAAGCTGGCTCGCCTCGGAGTCTTGCTCGGCGCGGGCCTCGGAATCTCGCATGTCGTGGAAGCCGAAACCGGCGGAGGACTTCGACGCCGAACCAACACGGTTGTTGTTAAGCACGTCCTCAAGCTCTACAGCAAGGTGGAGAAGGGGTACCAGCTCGAGGCGGTCATCCCGATGGAGGGGGACGTCGAGGCGGCATTCAGGGACCCCAGCGCGGTGTTCTCAGCCCGAATTACCGGAAAGGGTCATGGCCCGGACGGCCCGTACGCCAAAGCCGAGATCACGGTGAACAAGGCAAAGACTTCGATGACGCGGGTCAAGACCGCGATGAAGTTCCAAAAGCGCCAGTAGGGGGATTGCCCCCGCGTGTCCAACGTCGAGTTCGGGTTGAGGCGAAAGTCTCGCTTCTCATACCACTGCAACCGGTGCAACCGGTGCTGCCACAACAAGCGGATTCCGATCACTCCGTACGATATCGTGCGGCTGGCCCGCAAGCTCGAAATATCAACCGGTGAGTTCATCGAGCGGTTCACGGACGAGGGCATACGTCTGAAAGTCCGGATGGAGGACGCCAATGCGGCGTGCGTGTTCCTCGGCCCCTCGGGTTGTACGGTGCACTCGGATCGGCCGGCGCCCTGCCGTATTTATCCCCTGAGTTGGGCGACCCTCTACACCGGCGAGGACGTTTTCGGCTTCATGGAACCGGATCCAGAGACGGAAGGCGTGTACGGCGAGGACGGCACCGTCGGCGAGTTCGCCGACGCACAGGGCCTGGCTGACTATGGCCGAACCTCGATCCTCTACCAGCGCCTCTTTGAGGAGATTGCAGAGCGATTCGAATCAACCGAGGAGTCGCTGGCCGGCTACGAGCGAGCGGAGGGCGAGCCACACCTTCTCGACGTCGACGCCGTCGTCGCGGCTCACTGCGTCAAGCACGCGCTTCCGGCCCCAACCGGGGCTGAAGAGACCGTAGAGTTACACGTGGCGGCGCTCCGGGAGTGGATCGCCGAAATGGAGTGACCCGGTCTAGCCGGTTCCACGGATCAGTTCGATGTTAGCGCCTTCGAGGATTGCCGTCGCGGCGGCTTGAAGCTTCTTGACTTCGACGTTCGCCATTGCATCCAAAAGGATCTTCGGGTTCCAATCTTCGCCTGTCTTGAACCGCCAGTAGGTCCGCATGAAGAGCGCGTCGTCGCCGGCGGGCCGGGTGCTCTTGAAGTAGAGCGGATCGAGTCCGATCCCCCGATTGAAGAGGGCCTCGGCAGAGGCGACGGCGTGAGCCTGATCCGCCGGTGTCCAGGCCAAAACCGCCTTCTCCAGAGCTGGGCGCACCTGATTCGCGCGGTCGATGTCGGCGTCCGAGTGGGAGGTGACGACCTCCACGACGGGTTCCAACCCGTCCGGCGAGTTGCGCAGGAGCGCCTCCTGGCGGTAACTCCATCCCAATCCCTCCCGCAGCGCCTTCCAGACGGCTGAGTCCTTGCCGCCGCCGAGAGCAAAGATTGCCAGGAGGTTAGTCGGGAAGTCGGGATCTGTGGGGCGGACCGGCTTTCCGCGTAAGAGGATCGTCGTCAGCTTTCCACGCCGCTCGCCCGACGGTTTTGGAGTATCAGTGTCCGGGGCAAAGGCCGGGTTAGCGCCCACGTGCCACTCCCCGACCGCCGTCCGCCATCGTTCCGAAAGGTCGTCCCCGAGCGCAGCAGGTGCGGCGATCGTGATGTGGAGGTTCTCCGGGCGACCGATCGTCTTGTAGAGGGCGCCGATGTCCTGGACTCTGGCCTGCCGGTACTTCAACACCTCCGGCTCGAGCGCGCTCGTCCAGTAGTCTCTGCGCTGAAACAAGAGCTTTTCCACCGAGGCCGTAATCGCCTCTTCGTGCAGCTCGGAGTCATGCACGATGTTTGCCAGGATTGGGACGACGGAGGCTGAATCCGACTCGAGGACCCCGTAGCGGACGCGAAGCGCGTCGGGATAAAGATCGCATCGGACGGTTTGGCCGGAAAGCGCCGTGAAGTTGACGAGCTGTCGATGTCCGTACTCCTCCGTGTCGTCGAGAAGAACGTCGGCTAGGATTGCGAGCTCGGCTCGCTCCCGGGGGCCTGTCCTGGGCAGCCGCATAACCGCTTCCACCGTCACCACGCCCGGAAAGACCGGCGGGACGATCTCGACGTCCAGCTTCCCTGTTTGCAACGCCAGAATGGCGGCCGCGATCACGGAAGCCCCACCGCCACGTACGCATGGGAGCTCCCGAAGGAAGCAATCGCCGCCCGGAACTCGGCAGCGGAAAGGCTTGATATCGCATCGGCGACGTTTTCGAATCGGATTCGCGAATTGCGACAACCGAGATGACCCCGAACGCGCGCCGAGGCTTCGGGCGTTCCCACCTGTTGGGCAGCCCACCGTCCTCCGAGAAGCTTCGCGCGAGGCAACATTTCGTCGGCCGTCCCCTCGTCGAGGTCGTCGATGAACTTGCCAAGCATCCCGATCTGCCCCACCATTCCGACGACCACCATGCCGTTCAGAGCGCTGGGCGTGTAGGTTACGTAAGCGTCGGGCAGCGAGGCGGCAATCGCGAGGGCCGCGCACAGCCGGGCGACGCAAACGGGGTCGGAGATGGATGGAACCGGCACGCCGCGCGCCTCGCCAAACGCCTCGACCTCCTGACGTCCGGGGCCGGCCTTCGCCGAACGTACCCCTCCGGCATCGGCGGTGCCCGGTGGGAGCTTTGTCAAATAGGCGATACCCTCGGCGGTGCCCTCCTTGAGCGCAATCGGCCCGACGATGTAGAGGAGCAGGTTCGCGCTCGAAAACGTCGCGCGGCGAACAGCCTCGAGGGCGGCCGGAGTTGCCGCCTTGACCGTTGCAGGATCACCCATCGGGTCGTAGCCGTCGCCCCCGTATGCTTGCCGCCACAGCGAGGCGGTCAGGATCGCATCCTCGCTTTGGAGCACCGACTCCTGCTCGATGACGCCCGCTTCCCGGGCAATGTCCTCCGGGGTCCAGCCGCCCGTGCGCATCACCTCGCCGAGCGCGTCGAACGCGAGGGAAAGCTTCCCGGGCGGGACATCGACCTCGATATCCATCGCGTCCCGGAGTGTTCGAGCGCGCAAAAACGCGCCGGCGGTTTCAAGGCGCGCATCCAGCTTGCCGTCGACT
>DATGIR010000450.1:0-2834 GCA_035295605.1 Fimbriimonadaceae bacterium
TCCCGACCCCGACGAACGGCAGCTTCCAAGGCTCCTTCCGCCCGTTCTTGCGTCGAAGATTGGCCATCGGCGAGTCCGCTTCAGAGGTGATGTACTCCACCCAATCTTGCATCTCTCGCACGGTGCCGCTGCCGACGTTCACGCTCAGGTAGGACTTCGTGCCGAGTTGCTCGCACAGGTCCATGAACTCGTGCGTCCCAAAGTGGTTCGTCTCGACCACCCCGCCCCAGTGGGAGTTGTAGATGCCGGGACGCTCGGCCCTCGGGCCGATTCCGTCCCGCCAGTGATACTCGTCTGCGAAGCAGCCGCCCGGCCAGCGAAGCACCGGCACCTTGATCGCCTTGAGCGCATCGACCACGTCGCGCCGGATTCCCCGGACGTTGGGAATCTGCGAATCCTCACCCACCCACAGCCCTTCGTAAATGCACTTCCCCAGATGCTCCGAGAAGTGGCCATAGACGTCCGGGTTGACGTGGGGCGCGGCGTCGTCGGGCTGAAACCGGAGCTGTGCTTGCATCTCGCTGATGTTATCTCCGCCCGGGCTCCCCATCCTTACTCCTTCTTGATGCCCACCTCTGCAACAATCTCCCTCAAATGAGCGTGCAGCACCAGGTTCACGAGCAGTTCAAGGTCTTCGCCGGCCCCGACATCGCGAGCATAGACTCGCAGATCCGGGCTTTCACCGCGAACGGAGGCGTGGCCGCCAAAAGCATCGGTATCGGCCACGTCGAGGGAGGCGACACGCTCGTCGTTTCGCTCGGTTACCGCACCGACGTGCCCGGCTACCCGGTCAAGCTGACCACCAAGCAGGTCGGCGCCTTCGACCATGGCTCCCCCGCGTCCATAGCTGCTTTGGAAGGTGCGCTCAACGTACACGCCGGCGGCGAAGACGACGTGATCTGCCACGAGCTGTTCATCTCGGGAGGATCGGTCAACCTCGTGATGATGACGCTGGCGTAGCATTCGCTGATACGACGTGTGCCACTGGCTTCAGCCATAGAATGTGTGGCACTGGCTTCAGCCAGTGCCCTCGGACGCCATAATCGCCCCTATGGCCCTCAAAGTCGTCGGCGCCGGCCTCGGACGCACCGGCACCCATTCCCTCAAACTCGCCCTCCAGACCCTCCTCGGAGCCCCCTGCTACCACATGGTCGAGGTGTTCGAGCACCCCGATCACGTGCCGGTCTGGCATGCCGCCGCGAAGGGAGAGAAGGTGGACTGGGAAGCCCTCATGAGCGGCTACGCCGCCGCCGTCGACTGGCCCGCGTCCGCCTTCTGGCCCGAGCTCTCCGCTGCCAACCCCGACGCGCTCGTCCTCCTCAGCGTCCGCGATCCCGAGAAGTGGTGGCAGAGCACACAGAATACGATCTTCAACGCGATCAACAACTCGCGCCAGGCAGAGATGAAGGAGTGGTTCGATATGGTCGTCGCCATGTTCGAGGCGCGCTTCACCACCGACCTTCATAACCGCGACGCGTGCGTGCCCGCCTACGAGCGCCACAACGCCGACGTTATCGCGCGCGTTCCGGCGGACCGTCTCCTGGTCTGGACCGCGACCGACGGCTGGGAGCCCATCTGCAACGCGCTCGGTCTCCCAATCCCTGCCGAGCCTTTCCCCCTTACGAACACCACCGAAGAGTTCCAAGCTCACCACGCGCAGCGCGCCGAGACAGTCCCTTAGTCTTCATCCTTGCCGGCGCCTCCCACATTCTTCGTCCACCGAAATCTCGACTTGACCGCGTGCCGGCCTCGCGCCATCCTGAAGGACGAGGCGTCCTCTCATGAAACGTGTCGCGATCGTCTATTTCAGCAAGTACGGCCAGACGGCCAAGATCGCCGAACGCCTGCGCGTAGCCCTCGCGGCTCATGGCGCGCAGGCGACCACCTACCAGATTGCCGGTCGGAGCGACTATGCCGGGATCGACCTGGAAGCGGCCGACGGGGTCGTCGTGGGCGGCCCCGTCTTTGCCGGAAAGCTCCCCAAGCCGCTGCGGGAATGGGCGCTTCGAAACACCGCCAAGTTGAACTCGAGGCCGCTCGGCGTCTTCACCGTGAGCCTCAACGCTGCCGATGCCAGACCCCAGGCTCGCGAGGGCGACCGAACGGTTCTCCACGCCTTCTGCGACGCGACCCAGCTCTATCCCAAGCTGAGCGCCAGCTTCAAGGGCGCCCTTAGCTACTCGAAGTACGGCCCGTTCATGCGCTGGATGATGAAGAGAATCTCCGCCTCGGCTTCAGGACCGACCGATACGGGCCAAGACTACGAGATGACGGATTGGGCTGAGGTCGATGCCTTCGCCCCCGAGTTCGTCCAGCTCTTGATAAAGCCGAAGAGCGAGCCTGAACGCTCAAAGCTTTCGGCCTGAAGCCCTCGCGAGCGGGTAGGTTGGCAACGTGACTCGTCGAAGCTTCTTGCAGGCGGGAACCGCGGCTCTCGCCACCGGGCCTATCGAGACCGCGCTCTCCGGCCAAGTCACTTCCATTCTGGGCTCACCCACCGCAATCGCCGGGTTCGTCGGGACCCACGGCGGCGGCCCGTTGCTCTCTCTGAATCGAGTCTCGAGTCTCGCCGAGTTCGAGCGCCTCTACGGGAAGGCCACCCGCCCCCTCCCGACCAGCCTCTATTTCGCCCTAGCTCAATTCTTTGCCAACGCGTCCCCGCCCATGTGCTACGTGATCCGCGTACCCGACGCCGCCCCGCTCACCAAGCGAAGCCTCGAAGCCCTTCGGGCTCTCGAGCAAGCCCCCGAGCTGAATCTGGTGGCGTTGCCCGGCGTTTCCGACCCGGCTGTGATGAGCGCGGCCCAGGCACTCTGCGCTCGGCGCAAGGCTTT
>DATGIR010000451.1:0-13450 GCA_035295605.1 Fimbriimonadaceae bacterium
AGGAAGCCCACCCGGCAGCGTGAAGTGGCTGAGAGTCCAGGTGGCGCCCGCGTTCGGGCTTTCGTACAAAACTCCTCGAGATAGGTCCAAGGCATAGAACCGGCCGGGGTTGACCCCGTCGGCCACGACCCTAAGCCCGGCCGGGAGCCCCTCGACCGCCTTCCAGGTCGCCCCTCGGTCGCGGCTGAGGAACTCGCCGCCACGACCCAGCGACCAAATCCAGGTCGAACCGTCTGCAGAGAGCGCTATCGATCCAGAATTGGCGCCGGCGGACGGCAACCCGCCGGTGGTCTGCCAGGTCCGGCCGCCATCCAGCGAGTAGCCGATATTGCCGCCTCCGCGGTTGCCGGACTGCCTGCCAACCCGAACCATCACGTCTGGATTCGCGCTCGCCACCGCCAGGCCCGTCGTGTTTCCGAAGTGCGGGTGGTCGAAGTTGCCGTCCGGCGCCGGCTTGTCGAGGTTCCAGTGGACGAAGCCGCCGTAATCCCCGATCGCCGACACAAGCGTTGCGCCCTTGCTGGGGCTCGCGAGCTGGAGCACGACCGTCTCCTCGATCCCCGTGCTCATCACGCTCCACGTCGTTGGCCGGCCGCGATCGACGTCGGTCAGGTCGAACGTCTCATAGCCGCCGTACCCCGTCGTGAAGAGGGCGTGGTCGGGGTTTGCCGGGTCGATCTCGACGTCGAAGAGCCAGTGAATCGGCGTCCGCGCCACATAGGGCGCCAGCCTGAAATCGAACTTGCCGCCTCCGGCATGGAACACCGGACGCCAGCTCGCGCCGCCGTCGGTGCTGCGGAAGATCTCCTCGCCTCCCGGGCGGAAGAAGGAGCTGACAAGGAGCGTGTTCGGATTCCGAGAGTCGACCGAGACGCCCGCATACCCAAACCCCTGCGGATTGGCTGCCCCGGGCTTCTCCGGGGTGATGTCGGTCCACGTTCCGGTTTGCGTATCGAGCTTCCAAACGCTCCCGTCCGTCATTCGGCTTGGGCCGGGGCTCGAGCCGTACGTGACGTAAAGCGTGTGGCCGGCCAGCTTCATCCTTGTGACTCGGTTGGTCGTCGGCTCGCCCGGAATCGGTTGCCAGGTGACGCCCGCATCGTCAGACCGGAAGAGGTTGCTCTGGCCGCGCACGGATACGCCGGCGTAGATCGTCGAACTCGGCTTGCCGCGCGACCCGCTTCTCGGATCGAAAGCCGTCACGACGATGCCCGCGGAACCTCCGAACCCACCCGTCGTGTCCTGGCTCGCCGGGAAATTCTCGACCTTCTGCCAGGTCTTCGCGCCGTCGTCGCTTCGCCATAGACCGTCGTGACGAGAGCCGAGGAAGAGGATTCGGCCGTCGTTCGGGTCCACTGAGAGACGCTCCCCGTTTCCGCGTCCATTTTCGTTTCCGCCCATCTTAAACGGCAATTCTGAACGCTCAAACGTCCTTCCTTGGTCCCTGGAGCGAAGTAGCGCGGCATTAGGCGAACTGGAATTCGTATACATTCCACAAGCCATGTAAAGCTTGTTGGGGTCCGTGGGATCGAGGGCGATGCTCTCGACCCCCATCAGGTTCACATCCTTCAGCGAGAGCCAATCCAGTAGGGGTTGCCACCTTTTAGCGTGCCCGTCCCACCGGTACGCGCCGCCAATATCGGTGCGCGCGTAGCAAACCCCGCGCGCAGTGGGATGGAAGACGATCCCGTCCACGAACCCGCCCCCGACCATCTGGACGCTCTTCCAGCGGTAGGCCTCGTGCGAGACGACCTGACCCGAGCACGTCAACATCGCGATCAGGGCTGTCAACAGAGCCATCTGGACACCTATACCTGCGGTCGCCGCCGAATTGCCTAAACGATAAATCAACAGCTCGCTGCAGCTTGGGAATTAGGTAGTAAGAAAGAAATGGACGCCCTTCGAGCCGAGCTTGTGAATTTGTTGCGCGGTGGCCAAGCTTACGATCCCTTCCAGAGCGTGGTCGCCGGGTTCAAGCCGGCTGAACGCGGCCTCGTGCCGCCCGGCGCCGAACGGAGCCCGTGGCAAATCGTGGACCACGTACGGCTCGCCCAGCGCGACATTCTCGATTACATTCAAAACGAGAACGGGACATACCGCCACAAGGCGTGGCCAGACGAGTATTGGGCCAAGGACGCCGAGCCGGAACCCGGTGCGTGGGAGCGCGCGGTAAAGGGCATTCAAGACGGCAATGCGGAGTTCGTGCGGCTGCTTGATGATCCCGGGCGCGACCTGTACGCCCAGTTCCCCTGGGGCGATGGGCAGAACTTACTGCGCGAGGTGCTGGTGGCCTCGGACCATCTCGCCTATCACACCGGCCAACTCGTCGAGCTCAAGCGCTGGATCGACTCGAAAAAATAATCGAAAACCCCTTGACTACACCTGTAGTCATTCGTCATGATGCTGACTACAGGTGTAGTCTGATGTCGAAACCACTACCTCTCGGCGAGCAGGAACTCGATGCACTGCGCTTCGCGGCGGAGCACGCCCCGATCAGCGTTGGTGAGATGGCCCGCGAATACGGCAGCCCCCGAGGCCTCGCCCGAACCACCGTCCTCACCGTCATGGAGCGGCTGAGAACCAAGGGCTACCTGAGCCGGCGGCAAGTGGAGGGCGTGTACAAGTACTCGCCCAGGCTGGACCAAGGCGACCTCATGGCGGGTCTCGTCGCCGACTTCGTGCAGCGCTCGCTGGGCGGCTCGGTCTCTCCCTTCGTCAGCTACCTCGCCGATACCGGAAAGCTCGGACCGAAGGAGGTCGCCGAGCTCCGCCGGATGGTGGAGAGCCTCGAGGCGCAGGAGGGCAAATCCGCATGAGCCCGATCTGGACGGCACTTCTCATCAA
Organism: Fimbriimonadaceae bacterium; assembly: GCA_035295605.1. Taxonomy (GTDB): domain Bacteria; phylum Armatimonadota; class Fimbriimonadia; order Fimbriimonadales; family Fimbriimonadaceae; genus DAIDHV01. Next base: position 2,845 of record DATGIR010000451.1, read on the forward strand.
CCTCTGGCGGGCATCGTGGCAGGGGGCCATCTTCATCCTGGCTGTCTTCACCGTTTGCCGTCTCTTCAAGCGCATCCCGGCGGGAGCCCGCTACTGGCTCTGGTGGCTCGCATGCCTTCAGCTCCCGATTCGTCTGCTCATCGCCGGCCCCGTCGCCCTCCCACTGCTGCCCCCGCAACCCGGACCCGCCCTGGTCGTTAGCTCATTCGAACCATCCGAAGAGCCCTCCTCGCCCAAACTGTCCAGCACGCCCAGTGCAGATGCTGGCGCGCCGAACCAGGCGGCGGTGGCGGAGAGCACCCTTGCCTCCCGCCCGGTGGCGGAGTCACCCGCTTTCCGCGACGTCGCTCCAAGGCGCGGCGCAGCGCCTCCGTGGCCCGCGATGATCGCGCTCGGCTGGGGTGCCGGCGTTGCGACGGTCCTCGTCCTCGCGACTCGGCGCCTCATCCGAACGCGCCGCCTCATTCGCTCCAGCCGTCTGGTCGAGGGCTCGCCGGAGGCGCTCCTAATCGATCTCAGCCGGCGGTTAGGCGTGCGTTCCCCCGCGCTGCTCGAGGCGCCCGGCGCCCCGTGCCCCCTCCTTGCCGGGTGGATCCACCCCGCCATCGTGCTCCCGGACGGGTTCGTGGAGGGACACACGGCGAGCGAGCTGCGGATGGCGATCGCCCACGAGCTCGTTCACTTCAAGAGACGGGACCTATGGCTTGCCGGCGTCCCCTTCGTAACTCAAGGGCTCTTCTTCTTCCACCCCCTCGCGTGGCTGGCGATACGTGAATCGGCGGCCGCCTGCGAGGAAGCGTGCGACTTCGACGCCATGCGGCTGAGCGGCGGGACGCCCTCGGCCTACGCCCGCATGCTTATCAGCTCGGCTCAATCCGAAAACCCCATCGCCGCGATGGGCGCCGCCTTCGGCTTTCGTTTGCTCCAGAGGAGAATCACCATGCTCAATCACTCAAACCCTCTCGCCCGACCCGGTCTTAGACGAAGCGTTACCGCGCTGATTGCGTTGGCCGTTGTCTTCTCGATTCCGTGGTCGGTGACCGCCCAAACCCCGGTCCCGCCCGCGCCGAACAAGACCGTCAAGAAGGTGACCCACAAGCACCACACGCTTCATCACCCGAAGGCCACTTCCAAGAACAAGATCGTGAGGACGCGGAAGGTCAAACTGCCCAACGGAAAAACCATCACCGTCACCACCGCCAACGCGGCTCCGTTCCCTCAGACCGGCATCATGCCCGTTCCGGCCGCACCCCGCGGAGGAGTGGTGGCGCCGTTTCCTCCGGCCCCGACCCGGCCGATGGCTGGCTCCGCACCTCGGGTTGCCGCACCTGCACCTCCGGGGGCGCTCCCAACCGGACCGTTCATAGGCGTGGCCGCCCCGCCTGCCCTCCCGAATGCGTTCCCGGCCGGCGCGGGCGTCAGGGCCGGACAGTTGCCGAAGCCACCGGCGCCGGCTGGTCGGGCGAACCTCCCGCCCGGCGGTGCCTCCGCTACTCCCGTTCCCGCGATCAACGGCCTGCGCGGGGCCGCTCCTTCGCCGGCCGTGGACCTGCCTGCGCCCATGGGGAACTCGGGGGTCCGAGTCGAGAACGGTCGCATCTTCGTCGACTTTCATCACGCCGAACTGGTCACCGCGATACGAAACGTGCTGAAGGCCGGGCACGTCAATTTCGTAATCAGGTCGAGCGTTCGCGAGGATGATGTGGTCACCTGCTCGCTAGAGGATGTTCCGCTCGAAGTTGCGCTGCAAACCCTTCTCGCCTCTGCGCGGCAACAGCTGACCTACCGCATCGAAGCCGGCGTCTACGTGATCTTGCCCAAGGAGTAGCCGGACTGCGGGGCGGGTGAGCTTGGGCGCCCGCCCCGTGTGCTTTTGGGAACTCGCCGGTCGCTGCCGCTGCTTACTAGACTTAGCAGGCATTGAGAGGACGGGTCAAAGCGAAACGGTCATGGCGGGCGCGGGTTCTCCGCGGCGCCGTGCTCGCGTGCTCGCTCCTCGTGACAGCTTGGATGCTCGTCGTCGCCGGCATTTGGTGGAACACTCGTTCGCGCGTCCAAGACCGGGCCCGGCAGGTCGCCGGCAAGCCGGTCGCGGTCGTGTTCGGCGCCGGACTGATCGCCGGCGGCAAGCCGTCGCTCATCCTGCAGAACCGGTTAGATGGCGCCATCGAACTCTTCCGGGAAGGAAAGGTCCCCAAGCTCCTCATGAGCGGTGACAACCGGGTGGCTTCGTACAACGAGCCCAAGGCGATGCGCGACTATGCGCTGGATCACGGGGTTCCTGCTCGCGCCATCGTCCTCGACTATGCGGGCCGCGACACCTATGACACCTGTTACCGCGCCAAGCACGTCTTCGGCGTGGACGAGGCCGTCTTCGTAACCCAGGGGTACCACGCGCCGCGAGCGCTCTACGTGGGGCGGGCGCTCGGCATCGACGCCGTGGCTTTGTCGGTGCCGTCGGTTCGCCATTCACCCGGCCTTCAGGCGAGCTACGTCGGTCGGGAGTGCGTCGCCGATCTCAAGGCGTGGTGGGATATTAACGTCTCCCACCGCCGACCGTATATCGACTCCAAGTAGCGTAGCGGTAAATTCTCGTCTGGCTCCCCATGGTTACCCTTCCGCAAATCGCCACCCTCCTATTCGCCGCGCTCGGCCCCCAAAACCAGGGCTACTACATGCAGCCGGCGATCGGCAAGACCCAGATCGTGTTCGTCTCCGAAGGCGACCTGTGGAGCGTGCCCCTCACCGGGGGACTGGCTCACGAGCTGACGAGTCACGTTGCTCCGGCGTCCCATCCGGCCATCTCTCCCGACGGCGCCATGGTCGCTTACACCGGTTCCTACGAAGGGCCGAGCGACGCCTACGTGATGCCGGTCGACGGGGGGCCACCCACCCGTTTGAGCTTCACCGGCGGCATGACGGTTGTCGGCTGGGCGCCTGATGGCCGGGTTCTCGCCTCGACCGGTAACCGTTCCGGCTTGCCCGGACCCGAACTGGTCGAGATCGATACCAAAACCCTCGAACAGACCGAGGTTCCGCTCGATAAGGCCAACGACGGCGAGTTCGATGCCACTGGACAGACCTTGTACTTCACTCGGTTTGCCTTCCAGGGGAGCCACACCAAGCGCTACAAGGGCGGCACGGCCCAGAGCATATGGAAGTACACGATGGGCGCGCCCGAGGCCGTCCCGCTCACCAAGAGCTTCCCCGGCACCAGCAAAGGCCCCATGTGCTGGAACGGGCGTGTCTATTTCATTTCCGACCGGGACGGCGTCATGAACGTCTGGTCGATGGATGAAAACGGGGGCGGCCTCAAGCAGCTCACGCATAGCAAGAGCTGGGATATTCAGAACGCGTCGCTTCGCGCCGGCAGAATCGCCTATCAACTCGGTGCAGACATCCACCTCCTGGACCTCGGCGACGGCTCGGACAAGACCCTTGATATCTCGCTCGCTTCCGACTTCGACCAAACCCGCGAGCACTTCATCACGAACCCCGCCAATTACGTGACCGCGCTGGCCGTTGCCACCGACGGCTCGAAGATTGTGCTCACCGCGCGGGGCCAGGTGTTTGTGGCTCCCGTCGAGCCGGGACGCCTCGTCTCCGTGACTCGCGACTCGAGTGCCCGATTCCGAGATGGCCTTTTCACTCCGGACGGTAAGTCGGTGCTTGCGATCTCTGACGCATCCGGCGAGAACGAATGGTGGATGCTTCCCGCAAATGGCGTCGGCGTCGCACACCAGGTAACCCGCGACTCTAAGGTTCTCGCTGTAAGCGGGTCCATCTCCCCGGATGGCAAGCACCTGGCCTTCGCCGATAAGAACCAGGAGCTCTGGGATCTCGAGCTGGCTACGAACAAGCTGACCAAGGTTCTGACCTCCCTCGATGGGACGCCGAGCGATCTGACGTGGTCGCCCGATAGCGCCTGGCTCGCCTTCCGGATGCCCACGTATACGTTCGACCGCATCGCCCTCTACACGGTCGCAACCGGCAAAGTCACGCCGGTCACCACCCCGCGAGCCGATAGCGCGAGCCCGGCATGGTCGACGGACGGAAAGTGGCTCTACTTCCTCTCCAACCGAACGTTCCAAAGCGTCGTCGGCGCGCCGTGGGGTCCGCGCCAACCCGAGCCGTTCTTCGACAAGCAGACCAAGCTCTATGCCATCGGGCTCGTGAAAGGGCTCCGTTCACCATTCCAACCCGCGGACGAGTTGAGCCCGGTTCTCCCTGGGAAGCCAAGCGCGGGCCCCGTGAAGGTTGAGGTGGATACCGACGGGATCCAGGGGCGCCTCTGGGAGCTTCCCGCACCGGCCGGCAATTACTCAGGTCTCGCCGCCACGGCGGATCGGCTCTACTTCCTGAACAGCCAGAGCCGGGGAACCTCGGACCTCGATTACCTCGAAATCACAAACAAAGATGCCGCCGTCAAGACGTTCGCGCCCGCAGTCCGCTCCTTTAGCCTCACCCGGGATACCAAGAAGCTTCTGATCGCGCGAGGCGCCGGCATCTACGTGGTCCCCGCCGCCGGCCCTATGGCTTCCCTCGAAAAGCCCGTCGACCTCAGCGCGTGGACCTTCCCCGTTCAGCCGCGCGAGGAGTGGCGCCAGATGTTCGTCGACGCCTGGCGGCTCGAGAGAGATTTCTTCTACGACCGGAACATGCACGGCGTGGACTGGCCGGCAATTCTTGCCAAGTACAAACCGCTTGTCGACCGGATCCGGGGCCGTGACGAGCTCAGCGATCTCCTCGCTCAGATGGTCGGCGAGCTCTCCGCCCTCCACACCTTTGTGTATGGCGGTGACCAACGGGGAAGTCTCGACCGGGTGGCGCCCGCATCCCTCGGCGCCCTCTTCTCGCGCGACGTTTCCGCCGGTGGCTTCCGGGTGGATCGAATCTACTCGGGCGACCCCGACTATCCGAATTCGATGGCACCCCTTGCCCGCCCGGAGGTTCATATCGGCGTCGGCGACGTGATCACGTCGATCGACGGTATCGCGACGCTCGGTGCGGCCTCACTCGACTCTCTCCTCCGAGCTAAGGCTGGGCGCCAGGTGTTGGTGAGCGTGAAGGATCACGGCGCCGGCGCTGAACGCCAGTGCATCGTCGTACCGATGGAGGCCGGCGCCGTCGGAAACCTGCGCTATACAGACTGGGAGGTTTCCCGCCGCGACAAAGTCGACACCGCGGGGGGCGGCTCCATAGGGTACGTCCACCTTCGGGCGATGGGTAGCGGCGATATCGCCCAGTGGGCGCGGGACTTCTACCCCGTTTTCGACCGTCCGGGCCTCATCATCGACGTCCGCCACAACAACGGTGGCAACATCGACAGCTGGATCATCGAAAAGCTCCTTCGCAAGGCTTGGATGTACTGGCAGGACCGTGTCGGCAACCCGACCTGGAACATGCAGTGGGCCTTCCGCGGCCATGTGGTCGTGCTTTGTGACGAGAACACCGCATCCGACGGGGAAGCGTTTTCTGAAGGGATCAAGCGGCTCGGCCTCGGCAAGGTCATCGGGTCTCGAACGTGGGGCGGCGAAATTTGGCTCAGCTCCGACAACGTGCTCGAGGACTTCGGGATCGCTACCGCCGCCGAAACCGGCGTCTACGGTCCCGAGGGCAAGTGGCTTATCGAGGGGCATGGCGTCGATCCGGATATCGTGGTCGACAACCTTCCCCACGCGACGTATCTGGGCCAGGACGCCCAGCTTCAAGCCGGAATCGACTACCTGCTCAAGGAGATCAAGGACCACCCGGTTCCGGTCCCGCCCTCGCCCAAGCACCCGGACAAGTCCTACCCACCCAGCCAGGGCCGAACCACCCAACCGTGAACAAAGCTGACATGTTCGCCATGTTTACAAACCGGCATCCTGCGGCGTCTGGTTTAGTAGTACGTGCCCGATGATCTAACCCCGCCGCCGGTCGTTCCGCCGCCGATCAGCCCTCCGCCCATTGAGCAGCCCGGCTGGAGCCAATCCCAGCCGCCCCCGAACGGCAAGGCGAACGCAGCCAAGAAGCTCGGGCCGTTCGCGCTTGCCGTGGCTGCGCTCCTGGCCAAGCTCAAGACGGTCGGGACGCTCCTGCTGACCCTGCTCAAATTCGCCAAACTGGGGAAGATCGCCCTGACCGCCGGCACGATGCTGCTGAGCATTTGGGTCTATGCGCAGATCTTCGGGACTTGGTTTGCCGTGGGCGTCGTGCTTCTCATCTTCGTCCATGAGATGGGTCACGTGATCGCCGCTTACCGTGAGGGAATACCCGTGTCCGCACCCATCTTCATTCCCTTCTTCGGCGCGCTGATCCTGACCCGAAAGTTAGGAAACAAGCTCATCACCCAAGACGCGATCATCGGCATCGGAGGTCCCTTGCTCGGCACGGTCGGCGCCGCCATATGCGTCGGCGTCTACGAACTGAACGGGTCCAAGTTCATGCTCGCGCTGGGCTTCTTCGGCTTCTTCATCAATCTCTTCAACCTGACCCCGGTCTTCCCGCTCGACGGCGGCTGGATCGTTAGAGCGGTATCGCCGATCCTCTGGCTGGTCGGCTTCATTATTTTCGCTACGTTGGTGATTACCCGTCAGGTCTACAACCCGCTCATCTTCATCCTGATCATTCTCGGCATCCCCACCATGTGGACCGAGCTTCGGGCTTACTTCAAGCGAATCCCAAGCCCGGTGCCGGCCGCCTTCCGGTGGAAGATGGGGGCCGCCTACTTGGGCCTGGCCGCGGTTTGTATGTTCGGGATGGCGGCATGCGACGCCGAGCTTGCCGGACTCCGGCAAGCTCGGCAACCGCCCCCGCCGCGCCCGCCCGCCGCCGACTCAGGCACCGTGGCGCTCAAATAACTAGAACCTAGAACCTAAAACCCAGAACCTGAAACCTAGAACCTAGATTCCCCGGCTGCTGGACCGAATGGGATCGTTGACGTGATCCCGATGTGGGTAACCAGATCGAATGTCGATCGACCGGTTCGGTCCGTCGAAGTTCACGCGCGCTCCGAGCGATTCGCTGAGGAATCGTAGCGGCACCAGCGTGCGACCGTCGATCAACTGGGCGGGAACATCCATCAGAACCGCGCGACCGTTAACGGTGGCGTTGTTACTCCCGATCATCAATTCGACCCTCGTATCGTTCCGATCTGCGAACACGGTCTGGCTGTCGTCATCCCATTCCACGTGGGCGCCCATCTTCTCAAATACGCCGCGCAGCGGAACGAGAACCCTGCCCATCTTTCGACGCGGCCCGGGCCCATCGAAGACGACGGACTTTCCGTCGACGGATATCGCGTAGTGTGAATCCTGGGCGATGGCGGCCAGGCTGCCAAACACGTAAGCCACGCACAGGGCGGCCTTTGTAAACATCATGTTGCTCTCCCTAAATCGGAGCCGCAATCCGCGGCTCATCAAAAGGTCCTACGCCGAAGCCGCTATCGTGTTCGTAGACCCTCAACTCAGAACCTAGAACCCAGCCCCTAGAACCTAGACACTCCCGTCGCCGGCGGTTCGGATCGGATCATCCGTGTGGTCCTTGTTGGGGTAGCCCGAGACGATGTTGATCGTGTTCTTGGCCCCGTCGAAATCCACCCGGGCGCCGAGCGACTCGCTCAGGAACCGGAGCGGCACGAACGTGCTCCCGGCGATCAGCTGGGCCGGCACGTCCATCAGCACCGCGCGACCGTTCACCGTCGCGTTGTTGCTGCCGATCGTGAGCTCGACCGTGGTGTCGTTTCGGTCGGCAAACACGGTTTGGCTGTCGTCGTCCCACTTAACGTGGGCGCCCATCTTCTCGAAGATCCCGCGAAGCGGGACCAGAACCCGCCCCAGCTTTCTGCGCGGTCCTGGTCCGTTGAAAGTGACCGGCTTGCCGTCGACCGAGATCGAAAGGCCGGCCTGAGCACTCGAAAGGAAGGCGCCTGTCAAGCACAGAACGGTCAGTAAGGGTTTGGATTGCAGCATGATTTCACTAATGATAGGCCTTTAGCGTTTCCTCCGCTTCCTTGTCAAGCTCCTCTTTCGTCAGCTCTGGAAGGCGTTGCTCCCCGGGAAACCGGAAGGCGTAGCCAAACGCGCCAAAGGATCGAAGCTCGCCCCCGTTTAGATTCAGTTCGACGCCTACGCAAGCCGGCCCCTCGCGAGACCTCATAAGCCAAATCCACCGAGGGTCTGAACCCCAAAAGTGATTTCCGTCGATCGACAGCCCGTTCACCCGGCTGTTCCATTCGTAGGGAAGCCGCTTCGCCTCTCCAAAGTCCAGTCGGAGGAAGTCTGCCCGATAGGCGGCAGCAAAGGCGTCCGGCTCTGGACGACCGTAGATCTCCGAACCGAAGCGGGTTGCCAGCTCCTCGGCGTTACTGATTCGCGGCAAGGCGTTCTCGTTTCTAGCCGTCGTGACGTACTCCTTCAGGACCAAGCGGAGAAACGTCTGGCGGGCGCGGTTCGTGGTGATCTCCAGTCCCTTGTACGGACGGGCCGGAATCAAAAGGATAGTCAACGCCACCGGCACGCCGACCGCGTGAGCGATCAGGGAGCGCCGGATCACGCACCAGTCCGTCACATTCGGTCGTCGAATTCTCCAGACCACCGATTCCAAGAACGCTGAGACGAGTCCGAAGCCGGTGAACAGAGCGATCGCGTTGAGAAATGGGTCGGGGTTGAGGCTCGAACCGACGATTGCCGAATGCATCGCGACTCCGAGGAGGCAATTGCTCCCGCAGCAGAACCCAGTCAGGCAGTTCGCAATGAGCGAGTAACCAAGCGCCTTCGGCCAGCCGTCACCCAGTTTCCGCCCGATCATCCATGCCTCGAGCACGACCATTACGGCAACGTAAGGCCACCAGTACTCGTAGCCGAACATTTCCAGCGCCAACCCCATGGCGCCGTTGGCCCGGGCCGCAGGAATTGCGCAAACCAGCAGAATCGCGATGAGCGTCCACCGCAGCCGCATGGCACCATCATAGCGGCACGTGCACCGAGAAGCCTAATGCCATATTTGCCCTGGATCGAGTCACGAATCACGACCGACGAGTCACGATTCACCAAGTTAAGCGACATACTGTCGTGTTAAGGCGTCCTTAGCCTGATTGTCGAAATGATCCAGGAGTGGAACGTAAAACCCCAGGCCGATAAGCCCGCCTACTTCACGGGCGCGTACCTGGACTACACCACCGACGACATCGAGTGGGTCGCCCGCCAGTTTCAGATTTCTGGCGCCGTCGTTGTCGCTCCGTTCCCCGGGCGCGGCAACATCAACCTCCACACCTATTCGGTGCTTGCCGGCGGCAAGGAGTACCTGCTCCAGAAGGTGAACTCCGAGGTCTTCACGATGCCCTACCGGGTGATGAAGACGATGATCGCCTCCATCAACGCCCAGAGGGCGGGAATGGAAGCAGGGAAGTGTGACGAGCTCTGGGACGCGATCGAGCTCATCCCGACCAGGGACGGGCAGCCATTCCTTGACCTCACCGACGAACACGGCTGGTCGGTTTGGCGGCTGATGGTTCTCATTCCCGGCTCGGCATCGTTTAAGAGCCTCGCCGACGTTGGCGACCGAGAGGATCAGCTCGAGCTGGCGGTTCAGGTTGGACGCGGCCTCGCCACCTACGCCGACCTGACGTCGACGATCGATCCCGTCGGGCTCGCCGGCTCGCTGCCCGGCTACCGGGACACCGCCCACTACTACCGGATGTTCCACTCGGTCACCGCCGGGTGTCGCACCCGCGACGAGGCGGACCGGTTCATGCCCGACGACGACGAACTTCGAACCAGCACCGGCAAGCTGTTTCTCGTTCATACCGACGAGCATGAGTTCCAGTCTCGTCTGAACGACCCCGAGCTCGCACCGTACGTCGAATTAGTTCGTCGCGACGAGGCAGGAGCCATGGCCCTGTGGGACGCCGTTCGCGCCGGACGAATCCGGCAGAGCGTGATCCACGGCGATCCGAAGATCGAGAACTTCCTCTTCTGCGCCCGAACCCTCCGGGTCAAAGCGCTGGTCGATCTCGACACGATCATGCCTTTCACCTGGCTTGCCGACTACGGCGACATGATCCGCTCCTTGGTCAACGTCGCCGGCGAGAAGGAGCGCGACCTCTCTAAGGTGACGATCGATCGCCAGGTTTTCGAGGCCGTTAGCAAGGGCTTCCTCGCCACCACCAAGTCGATGACGGATGCCGAGGCCGAGCTGCTCGTCCCCGCGGTCCTGATCCTCACCCTCGAACTCGGTATTCGCTTCCTGACCGACTACCTTCGCGGCGACGTCTACTTCCGCCTCACCCCTGCTGATCCGCCCGACCTCAATCGCGTTCGCGCGCTGGTCCAGCTCGTGCTCTACGAGCGCTTCCTCGAGTTCGCCCCCGAGGCCGAAGCGATCCTCGCCCGCCTCCGGGCGTAGGGTGGAAACCGGCTTCGATCCCGTATCCTATCTGCTGGAGCGCCCGGCGTCGCGCTTCCTTCTCGGCATAACCGGACCGCCCGGGGCGGGGAAGAGCACCTACGCGGCTCGGCTCGTCTCCCGTTTGGCTGACCAAGCCATCGTCTTGCCGATGGACGGCTTTCACATGAAGAACGCGGAACTCGACATGCGCGGGCTTCGCGACCGAAAGGGCGCTCCG
>DATGIR010000452.1:0-3781 GCA_035295605.1 Fimbriimonadaceae bacterium
ACGGTTGACCGGCAACTTGAAGCCCGAAGTTTCGCGTGGGGTGACCCTGGCGCCCAAATCACTTGGGTCGGCATTGTGGGCGGCGCGGCGGACGACGACTGGCGAGCGGCGAAAGAGGCCGGGTGCGACGTCTTCGTCACGGGTGAGGTTAAGCAACACAACGCGGTCGAAGCGGGAGCCTTTGGCTTCCCGATCATCGCTGCCGGCCACTATGCCACCGAGCAGCCCGGAGCGGCGGCGTTGGCCGACGCCATGCGGGAGGCCGTGCCGAGCGTGGATTGGAAGTTGTTCGTCCCGGAGCCAGGTTTCGGCGGCCGCCCCTTGTAAGAGATCAGGGATCGGGGATCAGGGCGCCTTCGGCGCGGTCAGGGAGTCAGGGATCAGGGATCAGAACCTAGAACCTGGAACCTAGAACCTGGAACCTGGAACCTGGAACCTGGAACCCAGAACCTAGAACCTAGAACCTAGAACCTAGAACCTAGAATTGGTAGCCCGGACGGGACTCGAACCCGCGATTTCCTCCTTGAAAGGGAGGCGTCCTAACCGCTAGACCACCGGGCCGGGCAGACCATGAAGTATGGCGCATCCGGCCCGCCCCCGGTTCGATAGACCCCGGGTCCGGCTCTGTTCGGGCTCAGCGCCACGTGCCGGCGTCGAACGATTGGATGATGGGGGCGGGCCGCGGGGCCTCCCCGCCGATCGTGAAGAGGCGCCCGCCGATAAGCGCGGAGACGCAGCGATTGATCTGGATATCCGCCGAGCTCAACTCCTTCCAGGTTCTCGACTCGAGATTGAAGGCGGATGGGTGCGCCGTCGAGGAGCGCCTACCGAACAGAAGCACACGGTTCCCAATCAGGATCGAGCCAGGGAAGCCGCGCGCCACCGGCATATCAGGCAGGTCGGAGGACACACCGGACTTGGGATCCCATACTTCCGCGCTTCGCTCCGAACTCGGGTCGTTTCCGCCGAAAACGTAAAGCTTGCCGCACCAGACCACGCTCGCAAATCCGTGGCGAGCATGGTTCAGGGAGCCGGCGCTCTGCCAGGTGTTCTTCCCCGGATCGTAAACCTCGATGGAGGCGGTGTTCAGCTCCGATCCGCGACCCGAATCCGCCCGCATTCCGCTGACAGCGTAGAGCTTCCCGAGGATCGTAACCAATCCGAGGCGCGAGCGGGGAGTTCTAAGTGCGGCAACGCTTGACCAGCGCCGCGAGACCAGGTCGAATCGCTCGACGGCGCCGGTTGCGCCGTTAGACCAGCGGAGTCCACCGGCGAGGTAGATCGAACCGTCGAGCAGTGCCGCCGCCGCCATTCCCCGGGCAAGTTTGGGTTCAGGAAGGGGCTCCCAAGAGCCTCGAACCGGATCGACCAGCCAGGCTTCCGAGAAGAAGCGACCCTCGTTTCGCAACCCCATCCCGCCGCACACGAACACCTTGTCGTCCACTTGGACACCGGCATGCCCGGTGAGGGCGGCAGGGGTGACGGCAAGCAAAGCAGCAAGAAGCATGAACACCCAGTTAGACGGTGTAAGCCCTGAACAACTGATTCAGCGGCTCGACGCCGGACTTCTCGGGCCGTCGGGTCGCCACCGAGTGGACGCGGTTCAAGGTGTCTTCGATGATCGCGTCCAGAACAGGTATTCGGGGCCCGCGCCCCATCTCCCCGCCTCGCATCTTGGCCTCCAGGAGCCCGTCTATGGCCTCGAGAGCTTTCGGGTCGGACACCTCCGTGGAAACGAGCTTGCGAAACTCCATCGGCGGCCACTTCCGCGTCCGCCTGATGAATCGGCAGGCGAGGGCCGGCCGCAGGCAGTAGAGGTACTTCTTGAGCGGCACCTCGGGCTGGCCCACGAGGTTCTTGTAATTGCTCAGGGTCATGCTCCGGTAGTGGTAGAGCCCGGCGCTTGGGCGCACATAGTCCCGCTCGAATTTGCGAAGCTGCCGAACGAACTCTGGGTCTTCGGCATAGACGATCGGCGAGCGCAGCCATTCGAGGAGGGCCGGGTTACTCTTCGAGAACAATCCGAGGGCCTTGGGCAAGTCCCAACCGGCGAGGTCGATATCATCCGGGAGCATGCGTTCGATCACGTCCCGCCTGGATTCGATCGAGAGATACCAATCCCGGGGATGGACATAGACGAACCGCACGTCCCAGTCCGAGTCCGGGCTCTCGAACCCCCACGCCCGGCTTCCGCTCTCGGCCGCGAAGAGCACGCGCACCTCTTCCGACCGCTCGATTGCGGCCAACTCGGCCTTGATTCGTTCGATCATCGCGACTGAGTCAACGTGAGGCGAACGCCGGCGCCCGTGACGGGCAATGGCATCGGCGGTAGCAGTTTGGTGACTTCCACGGCGACATCGGAGGCGCAAGGGTTGTCGGTCAATAGCCGCTCCGCGATCAGGCGCGCCAACCTCTCTACGGTGCTGACCGAAGAACCACGCCCGATCTCGACGACCGCCGCCGCCACCAGCGTGTAATCCACGGTGTCGGCCACATCATCAGTCACGGAGGCCGTCTCGTTCACTTCTAACGCGACATCCGCACTAAAGCGGTGTCCCACGCTCCGCTCGGCCTCGGAGACCCCATGGTAGCCGTAGAACTCGATTCCGCGAACGAAGATCGTCGACACGCAAAGAGGCTACCAGGGGTCTCCGAATCACCAGTCACCAGTCTGCGTGCTATACTCTTCGCATAATCTGAAGCGCCAAACAGGCGGCTTAAGGCCGCCTTTTTTTGTTTCGGATGCGGGAGCTTGACGATGGACATTGACATCTTGCAGCAGCTAAATCAAATTGCCATCGAACGCGATATTCCGCTTGCGGAGCTGCAGGCAGACATAGAGGAAGCCCTTGCCGCCGCATACAAGAAGTTCGTGGGCGCGACCGGCGAGGTGACCGTGCACCTCGACCAGAAGAAGGGGTGGACCGCATACCTGGAAAAAGAGGTCGTCGGAATCGTCACCGAACCGAGCTTCCAGATGGGCGTGACCGAGGCTCGGAAGCGAAAGTCGGATGCCGAGATCGGAGACTTCATCCCCACCGAGGTCGACCCAAACCGGTTCGGTCGGATCGCCGCGCAAACCTTCAAGCAGGTGCTCAACCAGAAGCTGCGGGAGGCCGAGACACGCCAAATCCACGAAGTCTTCCACGAGAAGATGGGAAACGTGGTTACCGGCACCGTCACCCGTCGCGAGGGGCAGAGCGTTTACATCCAGGTCAACAAGGTCGAGACGGAGCTACCCAGGCGGGAGCAAGTTCCGACCGAGCCGTACCGGCCCAACGACCGGCTCAAGGTCTACGTCCTCAAGGTGGACGATTCGATGCGCCGTCTGCGCGTCATCGTTAGCCGAACCCACCCGAACCTTCTTCGGCGCCTCTTCGAGCTGGAGGTGCCCGAGATCGAGGAGGGGGTCGTCGTCATCAAAAGTGTGGCCCGCGAGCCGGGTCAGCGCAGCAAACTGGCGGTCTTCTCCACTGACGAGCGGGTCGACGCCCAAGGCGCGTGCATCGGGCAGCGCGGCTCCAGGGTTCAGGCGATCGCCGAAGAGCTTTACGAAGAAAAGATCGATATCGTGCTGTATAGCGACGACCCGACGACGTACATAACCAATGCGCTCTCGCCGGCGAAGGTCAACTCGATCAAGCTGAACGAGGACGAGCGCAGCGCTTACTGCGTCGTGCCGGACAACCAGCTTTCCCTTGCCATTGGGAAGGGCGGTCAAAACGTTCGGCTCGCGGCCCGCCTTACGGAGTGGAAGATCGACATCCGCAGCGACACCCAG
>DATGIR010000453.1:0-5242 GCA_035295605.1 Fimbriimonadaceae bacterium
CGCGCTACGCAACGGCCTTCGGAAGCGGGCCTCACCAATGTATTGGTCTCCGGTTGGTCCTAGGTAACGCAGGTGGTGGGGCGGCAGCCCACGTACTGCGCACCTTTTACGAGGCAGGCATTCAGCCGGACAGGAGCAGAGAGGCGCGGCTGGACGGAAGCCTCCAGTACATCTACGCGGAATATCCGGTCATCTTCCGCAACCCAAGAAGGCACCCCGTTGGCTAAGCATCTGCTCGGCCAAGAGAACGACTTCGCCCCCGGCACGCTGCGCCGTGTCGAGGTGGACAGCGTCTGGCTCTGTATAGCTCGCCTAGAAGACGGGACTATCCGCGCTATTTGCGACGCATGTACACACGAAGGAGCGTCCTTGAGCGAGGGCGAGATCGTGGGCAACTGGGTCGAGTGCCCGGATCACGGGTCGCTGTTTGACCTAACGACCGGAGAGGTCACAGGACTCCCCGCCCAGATCCCGGCGCAGACGTATCAAGTAGCCATCGAAAATGGCGAAGTGGTTGTCGAGGTCTAACAGCCTCTCGGCAACTCTTAGCTGAGACGTTCGTTGGCGCTCGTACGCACAGCTGAAGAGATAGCGGCGATGCAAGCGTCGCAGGCACACCAGAGCTACATCGCCGAGATGGTCGCGGTCCGCTTCGAGGTACCAGGCGAAGATGTGCGCCGGGTGCTTCCGCCCCCGCTCGAGACCACAGAACCCATCGTGACAGCCATGGTGGGTTCCTGGCGGAGCAGCTGTCTAGGCACTTTCAAGGGCGGAGCGCTGAACGTGGATTGTCGATACGGCGAGACGGTGGGCAGCTACACCCTCGCGATGTACATGGACGACTTTCGCTCCGTGGCCTTCGGCCGCGAATTCCTCGGTGAACCCAAGAAACTCGCCGAGGCTGTTTTTGAGCGCAGCAGTAATCGCGTGCGCGGACTGGTGCGGCGCGATGGCGTTGCGCTCATCGATCTTGACGTGTCGGCAGAACGTGAAGCCGGTCCGTACAGCTACTCGCGATCTACGTTCAACGTCAAGGCGGTGCATCGCGCTGACGGCCAAGGCCTCGAGAGCGATGCGATTCTAACCGTCTCGACAACGAAGCTGACACTCAATTCGTATGTCGAAGGCAACGGCGCCGTCGCTCTCGGTGGCACTGTCCACGACCCTCTTGACGAGATCCATGTGACCCAAGTACTGCAAGCATCGGTATCTCGAGGCGCGATTGAGACGACTTGCCGCCCGTTGGCGCGGATCCCGGCGAGTGAGTTCTTGCCTTATGCCTACGGCCGGCTCGACTACTGGCCGGATCTTGGAACCACTCCGCCGTCGACGCGTTAACCGCCCGAAGCTCTCCTAGTAAAGTATACTCAATACGACCTCGAGCAACCGTCGTTGGAGTTAACTAGTGAGCGAAACGGTCTTTATAGCGGGCGTTGGGATGACTCCCTTCGGGAAGTTTCCTAAGAAGAGCCTCCGAAGCTTCGGTCGCGAGGCGGCCGTGGAGGCTCTGACCGACGCGGGCGTCTCCCCGAAAGACGTCGGCCTCTTGGCATGCGGCAGCGCACGCACCGGTATCTACCAGGGGCGGGAGAGCGGTGTTGGCCAATTAATCGGATGGGAGGTCGGCATCCGAGAGATCCCGGTGTACAACGTCAAGAACTACTGCGCATCCGGTGCAACTGCATTTAACGTCGCTTGGCTCGGGGTTGCGAGTGGAGAGCACGACGTCGCTCTTGCAGTCGGTCTGGAGAAGATGTCGACGCGCAGTGGCCACAGCCGTCCGTTGACGGCGGACGGCATGGAGCTAGAAGGCGACCTCGGGTTCACGCCGCCGGCGTACTACGCAATGGTGGCTCGCCGCCACATGCAGGACTATGGGACGACACGCGAGCAAATCGCAAGCGTCGCAGTGAAGAATCGCCGTGCGGCGCGTTCGAACCCGCGCGCCCAATACCGGGATGAGATCAGCCTCAAGGACGTTTTGAGGGCGAAGCCTGTGGCATCGCCATTGACGCTTCTCGATTGCTGCCCAACCGGCGATGGCGCAGCCGCAGCTGTTCTTGTGAGCGGAAAGGTCGCAGCTCGACTAGGCCGCCAACGGCTTGTGAGAGTCGCCGCGAGTGTGCTTCGAAGCGGCTGCTACGACCAGGTCAAAGACATGACAGTCTTCGATCTAGACGTCCGCGCCTCGCGCCTCGCGTACGAAAAGGCCGGCATCGGCCCAGACGAGATCGATCTCGCCGAGGTCCACGACGCTTTCACGATTGGCGAGCTCGTCCATTACGAGGATCTAGGCTTTTGCGCCAAGGGTGACGGCGGGCAACTAATCGCCGACGGCGTGACGGAGATCGGCGGTCGGCTACCGGTGAATCCGAGTGGTGGCTTGCTCACCAAAGGTCATCCGCTCGGGGCGACCGGAGTCGCACAGATCTTTGAGCTTGTCTCTCAGCTGCGGGGTGACGCAGGCGACCGACAAGTTCTCGGCGCGCGCGTCGGCCTCGCCCAGGTCTCGGGCGGCTTCCTCGAAGGTGATTTCGCAACCAGCGGCATCACGATCCTGACGCGGTAACCATGAGTGTCCACACCCAATTCGGGGTAACGCGGGCTGCTGGAGAAAGCTCGGTCGACTACCCGATACTTCGGGAACGCGAAGGCGGCTGGGAGCTCATGGGCGCCTGCTGTAGTGAATGCGGCACAGTTTTCTATCCTCCACGAGCGCTGTGTCCGCACGACCTAAGCGAATGCAGCGAAACGGCTCTCTCGCCGGCTGGCTTGCTCTATTCCTTCACCCGGATCGACGTTGCGCCGCAAGGCTTCGACCCCCCTTATTGGATCGGCTACGTCGATCTTGACGAAGGCGTCCGTGTTCTGGCACGCATTCGCTGGCGTGAGAGAGGCGAGCCCCTCGTCGGGAATCGCGTCACGCTTGCCGTGGAAGTTGTCCGAGAGGAGCCGGCGACGCTCGGCCCTGTTTTTGAAGGCCCTGCTTAGTGCCCAACAAGGTCTCGGATCTTCGCACCGCGATCGACTCGACGGTCAGACCCGGGATGGCCCTGCATTTTGCTCTCAGTCAATCACGAGCGAATGCCGCGATCCGTGAGCTGCTACGAATGTACAGCGGCTCGACCCCAGAGTTCACGCTTTCCAGCACAGGCTTCGGCGGACCGCAACTAGGCCTGTTCCCGCTAGCGCTGGGTCTTGCCTCCCGTCTCGTCACCGGCTTCGTGGGCAACCAGTATCCGAGCCCTGGACCGTGCCGAGTCGTCAACGCAAAGATCGACGACGGAACAATCGAGCTTGAGCCTTGGTCTCTACTTAGTTTTCTCCAGCGCCTCGGCGCAGCGGCGCGTGGCGAAGATTGGGCTCCCACGAGAAGCCTCGACGGCTCCTCGCTGGCGAATAGCGAGAATGTGCGTGCCACTTCTGAGGGCACATTTGTCCGCGCCTTCCGTCCCGATGTCACGTTCCTTCACGGCGTGGTCGCCGACGAGGACGGCAACACGGTGTTATCAACCCCGATTGGCGAAGGGACCGTCGGCGCTGCAGCGGCGCGCCTCGGGGCGATCGTAACCGTTGAAAGGATCGTTAGCCGAAGCGACTTGTGCGCGCTCGCTGGCGCTCCGATGCTGCCCGGCTCACACGTCCTCGCCGTGTGCGAGTCAAGGTACGGCGCCCATCCCTCCGGGGTATTTGCCGGGCCAACGCTTACCGACCTGAGCTACAGCGACGACTACGACTTCATCGTTGAGACGTTCGATGCCTTGCGACTGCCTAAGGAAGAGTTGGACGCCTGGGTCGAGTCCCGCCTCCTCACGACCGAGACGGATCACGATCGAATGGCGCAGCTGGAGGCTGCTGCGCACTCTCCGGTGTATCGAGGAGTGGAGGCCTCGAGATCACCCGGCGTTGTGCCAACCGATGAGGAGCTGATGATCGTCGTCGCGGCTCGGGCGATCGCGACGATCGTCGACGGAAACAACGTTCCCAAACACGTGCTCGCCGGCATTGGCTCGTCGAGTCTCGCCGCGTGGCTCGCCAAGGCACAGGCCAGTCACTTCCCCCCGCTCATCTCAGAGGTAGGGTTCTACGACTACGACCCTGTTCGAGGAAACCCATTTCTCTTCTACTTTCCCAATCTGAAGACCACAGCGGGGCTCACTAGTACCGAGGAGATACTCGGTAACCTCGTCCAAGGTCAGGGTTCAGACTCGCTTGGCGTCTTAGCTGCCGGTCAGATCGATCGTGCCGGGAACACGAACTCTTCGAGGATCGACGGGCGCTGGCTCACTGGCTCGGGAGGCGCAAACGACGTCGCGAGCGGCGCTCGTCGAAACCTCGTCCTCATTCCGCACAGGCCCGGCCGGCTAGTCGATTCGGTTGAATACGTGACTAGTCCGGGTCGAAACGTCGTGGCGATAGCAACGAATTTGGGACTCCTCGAGCGTGCGGAGGACGGAGAATTCGAACTGACGAAGATCATCCCGGAGCCAGACTGGGGGACAGCTGTCGAAACGGCCCGCGCGTCGACGCCCTGGCCACTCCGGGTAAGCGAGAACCTGAGGGCGTGGGAACCGCCGTCGTCCGACGAGCTCGAGACTTTGCACTCGTTCGATCCTGACGGCTTCTTTCTCGGGCGCTGATGATGGGCCGGCAGGAGCCGGACGCCCAGATATCCTTACAACTGATGGCCGCCAAGCCTTCGAAGGTCGTGACCCCAGGGTCGAAGAACTCGCGAACGCGGGCTCGCATTACCAACGCTGATGGCTCGTCAGCGAAGGTCTCGGACGTGCTTGCTCGCGAGATCCGGAATCTCATTCTGGGAAAGCGCCTGCAAGCCAACACACCGCTCCCTTCGGAGAGCGAATGGATCGCGCAGACCGGGTACAGCCGAGCAACGGTTCGCGAGGCGCTCAGACTGCTTGAATCGGACGGCCTTATTTCGATCAAGCGCGGTCCTGGTGGCGGGATTCGCGTTAGTCACCCCGACGTTGGACATGCCACGCGGACTCTCGGGATCATGCTGGCGTTGTCTAACGCGACCCTCCGTGATCTCTTTGAGGTGCGAAAGCTTCTCGAAGCCAAGGCAGCGGAGGTGGCGGCGACCGCCGCGACTGCCGAACAGCGCGAGAAGCTACTCGAGGTCTCTGAGGCCAAGTCCTTCGAGACGGAGGTCGACTTCCACCGCCTGCTCGCCGAGTGCACAGGAAACGATTTGTTCTCCTTAATTCTCGCTTCGCTCCAC
>DATGIR010000454.1:0-2863 GCA_035295605.1 Fimbriimonadaceae bacterium
CCACCAAGAGGTCCTCGAAGGAATGGGCGACATCCACCTCGAGACCGTCATCGAGCGGCTCAAGACCAAATTCGGGGTGACGGTCTTAACCGAGGAGGCCCGAGTTCCCTACCGGGAGACGGTGCGCTCGGCGAGCAAGGCGCAAGGACGGCACAAGCGGCAAACCGGCGGCAAGGGCCAGTTTGGCGATTGCTGGATCGAGCTCGAACCGCTCGAGCGCGGCACCGGCTTCGTGTTCGAAAGCCGTATCGTCGGCGGCTCGATTCCGAAGCAGTACATTCCGGCGATCGAGAAGGGGATCCGCGAGGCCATGGAGCACGGCTTCCAGGCCGGGTACCCGGCGGTCGATTTCAAGGTGACGGTGTACGATGGCAGCTACCACGACGTCGACTCGAACGAAGCCGCGTTCAAGACGGCGGGCGCGATCGCCCTACGCGAGGCGGCGGCCAAGGCGCAGCCGGTGATCCTGGAGCCGATGGTCAGCCTCGACGTGGATATTCCCGACGAGTGCGTGGGCGACGTGGTCGGCGACCTCAACGGGCGCCGCGGACGCTTGCAAGGAATGGACCAGGTCGCGCCGGGCAAAACGCGGGTTCACGCGACGGTGCCGATGGCTCTAACCGGGCGCTACGCGCTGGATCTGCGCTCGATCACGAAGGGGCGCGGCTTCTTCAAGCAGAGCGTGAGCCACTACGACGAGCTGCCGCATCCGGAGGCCCAGAAGCTGGTTCAGGAGTACGCGGCGGCAAGGGCCGCGCACGAGGACCATTAAACGGTGATCGGTGATCGGGGATCGGGGATCGGTTACGTGATGCCGAAGGCTTGCTCAGCCTTCTGAACTTCGGGCGGGAGGACGCTGACGATCACGTCGAGCTGCTCTTGGGGCAGGTTTAGCGACGACATCACGGCCCCATCCAACTCGAAGTCGGGCGCGTTGCTCGGATTCTTGTAGCCGGCCTCGTGGGCCAGGTGGTTCGCGGCGGCGATGATGCACGTGGACAGGTGGTGGTTGTCGTCACCGCACACGTCGTGGTGATAGCGGATGGCCGCGTGAACCAGCGGCGATAGGTTCCAGCGCACGGCGAGCAGGTCGCCGATCATCGCGTGGTTAAAGCCGTACAGGAGGTCTTCGGCCTCGTGGAGCGGGATTCCGTCGTCGAGGGCGGTCTTCAGGGCGCAGTCGAGGTCGTTGGGGGCGAAGCGGTCGAGAACGAGCAGCCCGACGTCGTGGAGCATGCCCGCGCAGTAGAGGTCGTCGGCCTTGGTCGCCATCAGGATCTTGCCGAGCACACGCGCGGCGATGGCGGTCGCCAAACAGTGGCGCCAGAAGTCGACCTTCGAGAAAAGCTGTGACTGGGTGCGGCCGCTCATGATCTGCTGGTAGGCGATGCCCACCACGAGGGCGCGGATCGTGTTCATGCCCAGGATCGAAATGGCCCGCCCGATCGTCGGGACCGCGGTCGCGCCGTAAAACGCGGAGCTTGAAACGCGCAGTATTTTCGCGGCGATGGCGGCGTCGGCCTCGATCAGGCGTTCCATCGAGCGCGACGACGCGGTTGGGTCGTCCGCAAGCGTCAAAACCTGGCTGACGATCTGGGGCAAGACCGGCAGGTTTTCGCTTCGCGACACCTTGATTTCAAGGCTTCGTAGATCCACAGACTCAATTGTCGGTACTGCAATCCAGATGCTCAACGCCTAACTGCAACACTTGGGAGCTTTTCCTTTTGCTTGAGCGTTATATACTCATATCATTGAGCGCAGCTCAGTCACCATCTTATGGCCAAAGACTTTTACAACATCCTGGGCGTTCCCCGAGGCGCGAGCGAGAAGGACATCAAAAGCGCCTTCCGCCGCCTCGCGCGCAAGTATCACCCGGACGTCAACCCGAACGATAAGTCGGCGGAGGCCAAGTTCAAAGAGATCTCCGAAGCCCAGGAGGTTCTGACCGATCCCGCCAAGCGCAAGCTGTACGACCAGTATGGTGAGCACTGGGAGCAGGCCCAAAACGTCGGCGCCCACATGGGCGGCGCCGAGAACGTCCACTTTACGGGCGGCGGTTCGGGCTTCGAGTCGATCTTCGAGCAGATCTTCGCAAACATGGGCGGGCGCGGCGCAGGCGGCCATGCGAGCCAATTTCACTTCGACGACATCACCAACGGGCAGCCGAAGGACGTCGAGCGGGTCATCGAGGTCTCTCTGGAGGAGATCGATAAGGGCACCAAGCGGGTGCTGACCTATCAGACGATGGACGCCCAGCGCACCCGGGACGGGATCGCGACGGTGCCGACCACGAAGAAGGTGGAGATCACCATCCCCGTCGGCATCTCCGACGGCAAGAAGCTGCGGGTGCCGGGCAAGGGCGCGGCGGGGATCAACGGCAAGGCCGGCGACCTCTACGTGACGGTGAAGTGGGCGCGGCATCCGCAGTTCACCGCCTCCGGCGAGCACCTCGAAACCGAGGTGTCGGTTCCCTACACGCTGGCCGCGCTGGGCGGCGAGGTGCCGGTGCCGACCCTGCGCTCGACCGTGAAGATGCGAATTCCGGAAGGAACCCAGAGCGGGCAGACGTTTCGGCTGGGCGGGCAGGGCGTCTCGCGGCTGCGGGGCGGCCGGAGCGACCTGCTGGCGAAGGTGAAGGTGGTAGTGCCCAAGAAGCTGAGCCCCAAGGAGCGTGAGCTTCTGACCCAGATTCGCGACCTCGAGGCGGTGAAGGTTTGAGCCGCGAGAACCAGCCGGTCTACATGATCGGGATCGCCTCCGCGCTGTGCGGCGTGCACCCGCAGACTTTGCGGCAGTACGAGCGGCTCGGGCTTGTGATTCCGTCTCGCGTGGGTGCGAAGAACCGGCTCTATAGCGAAAACGA
>DATGIR010000455.1:0-6982 GCA_035295605.1 Fimbriimonadaceae bacterium
GCTGCTGATTGCTCAGCGCCCTAACGCCGCCCGTGAGGTCCGGCCAATTGGCGCCGGAACACAGAAGCGTTTCCCAAGCAGCCCGGCCGGTCGCTGCCTCGGGGGCCGGGATGCCCAGCGCCTTGAGGAGTTCACGGCATAGGGTCTCGATCGCCTCGTAGGCCTTGGACGATTTGGGGTCCTTAGCCAGCTCGGCAAGCGCCCCGTGGGGTTTGAGTTGGATCGGAGAATCGAAACCTCGAGTGGTGAGCAGCAGAATCGCGGTTACCTCCTTGGCCAAGCCTACGTTGGCGAGAAGTGCCGCCTGCGTGGCCGTCGTCTTCTGGGCATTGGCGTAGCGGATGGTCTGCTTTGACCATTCGGAAGCCTGTTTCGGCTTCTTGCTCGAGACCGGGCCTATCACCCCGCGGTTGACCTGGTAACGAGCAAGATTCTTTCGCACCTCGACCCGTCCGGTCGGAGAGAAGTGGACGACGGCTCCGGCCGGCTCCTTCTTCTTCGCCTGGCGGTATTGCCACCAGGCGGCCGTCGCGTCGATGACCAGGTCGACCCACGCGAAGGTCTTTTTGAGATCCTCGACCAGAGCCCCGACGGCTTGTTCTTGGAGCTTGAGGAACTGCTCCCGGTCGTCGAAGTAGGTCGTTTCCTTGTCGGCGAACAGGTCTTTCGTGAAGGAGCCTTCGTAGGTCTCGACTGGGAACAGCGCGACTGACACCGATGGCTTTTCGGCGAGCAGGGCTGAGCGAAGGTATGAGGCGTCGTATCCGCCGTTGGCGCGGATGCGCTTGAGCCAGCTTGCCTGCTCGCTCGGAGAAGCCAAGGTCAATGCCTCGGCCTGAGAGAGCGACAGCACTTTGCCTCGCACCGCCTTCTTAACCTCCGGGGCGAGGTCGGCAAGAGCGAGTCTGCGACGGATGGTCGGAGCCGAGACTCCGGTCTCGGCCACCAGATCTTCGACCTTCGCGCCCTTCTGAAGCAGGCCGGCGAAGGCCTCGGCCTCGTCGATGGGGTCGAGGGCCTCGCGCTGGACGTTTTCGACCGTGGCCATTCTGGCCAGATCCGCCGCCGAGGCCTTTTCGATGCGGACAGGCACTTTGAATGCTTGGTCGATCTTCCCGTGTTTGCACAAATACTGCAGCGCGAGAAAGCGGCGCGTCCCAGCGACGATGCGGTACTTGCCGCCTTTCTCCGGGCGAACAGTGAGGTTGTGGATTAACCCATCTTTGGCGATGGTTTGCGCCAGGCCTTCGATAGACTTGAGATCGTAGGAGCGGCGCGGGTTAACCTTCGCCGGGAGCAGCGCTCCCAGCGTCACATTGGCAGTCTTCATGGCAGTTACCTCTTCTAGGGCGCAGGGCTCCGCAGCCGGCAATGATGCCGGTGCGGCAGCTGATCTTGCGCTGTGGGGTTGCGGATGAGTCGGCGACGCCGTCGCCAGCGCGGCTTCAAAGAACTGGAAGCCCGAGGACAAGTGTAGGGAGCGCGCGCCGACGGTCCAGAGGGGGCAATGCGCCCCAACCAGGGCATTCCCACCTCTTGACGGATTGTCCAGTGCTGATCATACGCGGCCGGTCAGGCTGGTCCCGGGAGGGATCTACCCTCAGCGACCAGCTTCCCCCGATCACCGCGCGAAACCCCTGGCCTCGTCAATCTTGGGTTTCCGTCGTTAACTCTTCCTACCGGTTTGCTGACCGGTCCCCAGGCCAGGGATTGACGTCCCGGCTAGACCGC
Organism: Fimbriimonadaceae bacterium; assembly: GCA_035295605.1. Taxonomy (GTDB): domain Bacteria; phylum Armatimonadota; class Fimbriimonadia; order Fimbriimonadales; family Fimbriimonadaceae; genus DAIDHV01. The sequence continues at coordinate 1,732 of DATGIR010000455.1, forward strand.
CTTCCGTCCCTATTGGCAGCTGCTGAATCGAAAGCCGAGGAATACCCTTGCCGCTCGTGTACGAGCGCGAGGACGCCGGAAGGGTGGGCCAGAGAAAGCGGATTCACCACCAAGTCGGACCGGTCTCAGAATGAAAGGCAAAGCGCAAGCGCATGAATCTGTTGATGAAAAGGTCTCAGTCTGCCGACATAGGCGGTGACATACAGGCTATAGGCCGCTGTATCGCAGCCTATGTCAGCGCTTCGTTTGGCAAGAAGCGGCGGATCGGCGGCTAACGGTGCCCCGCCTTACCTCCTCTCGCACCATCTGGGAGCCTATTGCTTAGCACGATAAAACACTGAGATCGCGGACTTCCTGACGGATTCCTAGGCCGCCCCCGGGGTCGTGCTGCTGCCCGATGCATTACCCAGCCTTGGTAGATCAGAGTTCGGCTCCTACTGTTTCTCTATGAGTCCACAGCGCAATGGAGCGGTCACCTATCTGGGACGCGTCAATTTCCGAAGAGACAATCGGCTTTTCGGCCTCAAGCAAGCTGACCGGCTCCTGCATCTCTATGTCATGGGCAAAACCGGTACCGGCAAAACGACCCTGCTCGAGACCATGATCCAGCAAGACATCGAAGCCGGACGAGGCCTGGCCGTTATCGACCCCCATGGCGATCTCGTCGAGCGGCTTGTGGCTCACGTTCCGGCAAGCCGACGGAATGACCTGCACTATCTCAACGCCCCGGACCCGGCGCAGCCCTTCGGCTACAATCCCCTGAAACGGGTTGCGCCCCACGCAATCCCGCTTGCTGCCTCGGGCCTGATGGAAGCCCTCAAGAAGCATTGGAATGATGCCTGGGGCGTACGAATGGAGCACGTGCTCCGGAATGCCATCTACGCCCTTCTTGAAGTCGGCGATGCCACGCTGGGTGACATTCTGCGGCTGCTCAACGATAAGCCGTTCCGGCGCAGCGTCATCGCCAAGCTAGCTAACGACCAGGTGCGCACATTCTGGAAGAAGGAATTCGAGGAGTACTCCTATCGATACCGGGCGGATGCGATCGGCCCGGTCCAGAACAAAGTGGGCGCCCTTTTTGCCGACCCCTTCCTGCGCCGTATCCTGACCGAGCCCGAGCGCGCTCTCCATTTCCGGCGAATCATGGACCGCCGGCAGATCCTTCTCGTCAATCTGGCCCGCGGCAGGATCGGGGAAGATAGTGCGGCGCTCCTAGGTAGCCTCCTGGTCACCACTATCGGCCTCGCCGCCTTCAGCCGAGCCAATGCCTCAGAGACGGAGCGGCCGGACTTCATCCTCTATATGGATGAATTCCAGAACTTCACCACGCTCAGTATCGCGACGATGATCTCCGAGCTCCGTAAGTATCATGTGGGCTTGGTGCTAGCGAATCAGCACTTGAGCCAGCTCGACGTGGCCGTGCGCGATGCCGTCCTCGGCAACGTGGGAACGCTCGCTGCCTTCCGCCTCGGTCCCTATGACGCGGGCTTGCTCGCGCGGGAGTTCACGGACCGATTCGAGCCCATCGATTTCATGAACCTGCCCAACCATCACTTCTTCCTTAGGCTCATGATTGACGGGGCTCCATCTCAACCTTTTAGCGCGAAGACGGTCCTTCGACCGGAGCTCTATCCAGGTGGTCAAACTCTGCCCGCGCCGGAGTGAGTGGGCGGCGCGGAGCCGACCGCAATCTCACGGGTGCTCCGAGTTACAGCGAGAGCCATGATCGGACAGGATGGGCCGTTCTAGGGTCCTTTCTCTGTTAGAATCTCTGTAGGTCCTCCTCCCCACGCGTCGGCCCGCACTCCTGTTGGCCGATTGTGAGGAGGAGATCATGACGGTTCTTTCCGAGGAGCTTCGGCAGCGGAAGCTCCAAATCCTGTCTGAAAGCGAAGGCCTATCCGCAGAGGAGCTGGCCCAAGCCGCACTTCTGGACGGCGTATGTGCCGCCATCTGTATCCGCGAGGGCTGCGATTACACGACCGAAATGGAGCCCGACCAAGATCGGGGCTACTGCGAAGTCTGTGGGCACAACTGTGTGCAGTCCTGCCTCGTGCTCATGGGTATCATCTGATGGATACCCGCATTCGCCAACTCAATGACGCGCTTCGCATAACATTCCTCGGCGGCCGGATCGTGGTGACCGCTGGTGTTGCCGCGCTACCCGATCGCACCAAGGCCGCGCTGTTCGCCAAGGTACACGGCTTCATAGATTTTAACGAGGACAACGATCCCCATGGCGAACACGACTTCGGCAGTGTCGAGCAGGACGGCGTCAAGTTCTTCTGGAAGATCGACTACTATGATCGGAGCCTGGAATATGGTTCCGAGGACCCGGCGGACCCAGACGTGACGACGCGCGTTCTGACCATCATGCGTGCGGACGAGTACTGACTGCGATTTGGGTCGGAGGCTGGGTCGGATAGTGGCTCCGAAGGACTCCACATGTGCTCGGCTGTCATGGCGTTGGATATGCCGCGGTATCGGGGTTGGGATCGCAAGCCAATGAAAGCGGCGGCGGATCCGATGACCCCGATTGAATCCGCTTTGATGGCCCCCTTTTAGCCCGCGATGTCGCGGGCTTTCTCTTGTTGTGGGGCTGAGCGACGCTATGATCGCGACCTTCGTAGGTGGCAACAAAGAAAGCCCCGGCGAAACGCCGGGGCTGAGGGAAAGGATCAGTAGCTAGACGGGTGATATCTCGGTTTCTGACGAACCAGATTGCAGTGCAGCCATGTCCTGCAGCTTCAATAGAAACTCGGCTGCTGCTGCTGCCCTACTGGCGGCCGTGAAAAAGGCCTTCTTGTCCTGCTTCAACACGTCCAACCAGCTTGCGATGTAGGCGGCATGATCGGGACGTGGTGTCGGAGACACTCTGAGATCGGCGCAAAGGAACGCAGCACCGAGCTCCGCCACCAGCTCTTCCATTGCGTATGCATGGTCGCCGAACCGATTGGCGAAATCGCGGTTCAGACGGCTGCGATGTCCGGTCCAATGGGCGAGTTCGTGGAGCAGAACCGCGTAATACGCTTCCGTCGCAGAACACGTGGGCGTTCCGGTGAAGCGCGTACGGTCCGGCATCCGGATAAGGTCCTCCGTTGGCACGTAACAGGCGACATCCCCACCATGCCGGATGTCGGCTCCGGCGGTCGCAACGAGCGCCTCGGCTGCCTTGTGGGGCTCCACATGATCCTTTGTCGGATCCTCAGGCGGCAGCCAGCCGTCAACTTGGTCGGCATTGAAGACGAAGGATGCCCGGGCGACGAGGTAAGACTCCGACGAGACCTCTCCGGTGTCGTCGTCATAGGCCGCCCGGGTCTCCTCCTTGTAGAAGACGATTAGGCTCCCACGCTCGCCGGCACGAACTTGGGCCCCTACCCTGTGCCACTGCTTGTAGGTGGCCCAGTAGCGACTGTCGAAATGCTCGAGTTCCGCAGCGACCCACAGGGCGACCACGTTAACCCCTCGATAGGCGATGTCCGTGCACGCGTTTACCGGACGACCTCGCCCCACGACGCCCTGATGCCAAGGCATCTCGAATTCCAGGGCACCTCGCTGGATCGCGAGAACGATCCGGTCGGTAATGCTTCGATAGATGTCTTGCCGGGTGGATCCGGCCCTCGATTCACTCATAGCTGCCTCCTCTCCACAGCGGGAACACCGAACCATTCGGTGCTCCCGCGTGCCGGGGAGGCCTCCATGACGACCAGGGCCGCCGCAGGTTGAAGCGCAAACGCGCTCTGGCTAGCTATGATGGTTCCCGCCTTCATCAGGTTTCCGGGCACGCCCGCCTAAAGCCTCTGAAACGTCTTCGGCTTCCTCGGCTGGAGCGGAGTCCAGCGCACGGCCCCCACCAGGCTTGGGGGCTGTCAGGCTTTCGCCTAGGCGGCTGTAGAAAGTGAGAGCGAGAGCTGCGGAGTCGAACAGCGCCATCCGCGCATGCCGACTTGTCCACTCGTTGGGCGCTGGCGGCAGCCTGTTGGCGAACGCGGGGATGTGCGATGCGATCGCTTGAGCGATTTCATATCGGGTCTTGGCCCCGATGGCTGCAAAGCACGCCTGGACCTCCGCACGGTTGAAGGTTACGACGTCGACTGATTGGCCTTCGGCATGATTGCGGATGAGGCGCCGTAGGCGTTGGATCCTGGGAGCCCGGCCGAACCCGTCCCCGCTTTCAGCGAGAACCACTACGTCTGGATGCCAGCGGTCGATCAACCGCTTGGCGGCTTCGAGCGATGGCGTGTTCTTGTCGCGGCTACGGATGTCCGAGACCGCCCAATCGATTGGCGAGAGCGCCCCCTCGAAGAGGGTAAAGGCGAGACCGCGTGTGACGGGATGCAGGGACAGGACCAGCGGAAACGAGCGCGGACCTTTCATGGTTTGCCGTGGTTAGGCTTCCTCGTGGCCCGGGCAAACATTTGCTCGATGAACTTGCGCAGATTGGCAGCGCGCTCCGAACCGTCTCCAATCATAGCTTTATGGAGCTCATAGGCCGAGCGCATGACCGCGTCCTCAATCTCTTCGTGGAAGCGAGGAAAGAGGAATCGGCAGCTGGAGCCAAAAATTAGCTTATATGCTAAAATTTCAGCGGCGTTGGGCGGAGTCTTGTCCCGCTCGACGCGAGACACCCGGTTGCGGCCGCCTCCCGGCAGCAGGTTCGCGACCTGCGCCTGCGTCAGGCCCCAGCGACGGCGGTGCGTGCGCACGTAGCAGTGGACTTTCGTGGACATAGAACGAAGAGCTTCCGACGATGTCTAAAGCGCATCGCCGGTACCTTCTATATTCGCGCGAATGCGCGCTTCGCCAAGTAGGGGGAGTGCACACCAAACGATGCATTCTAGGGACAAAGGGAGATAGGGAGATCTATCCGGCCGCGCCGTGTCGAGCGTCCGAGCGCTGAAACCCATGTCCAAATGCACAAGGTATTCGTCAGCGCATACCTTACGCGTTTATCCCTATCTCCCTATCTCCCTCCGTAGGCAACGGGGGTGGTCTTGGCGTTGCCTGGATCCCGACCCCATATCGCGTGCAAAGCGCATCGATACGCTGCTCCTGGCCCGGCAGAAGCACGAACACGCCGTTGCTTTTGTAAAGCGAGAGCCCGAGCCGGCGAAGCACACCGCCAATCCATCGGTTAGTGATGGGGCGTTCATAGTCCATACCATGGACGGCGACGAAGGCTGCAGTGACCTCTGAAAGTGAGGCGTGTCCGTCCTCTCGGTCGCCGAGTATCTTGACGAGTACGGAGATG
>DATGIR010000456.1:0-2920 GCA_035295605.1 Fimbriimonadaceae bacterium
CGATCGTCAGCGCCTTCGACGTGATGGCCTACGCGCCGGACGGCGGAATGGTCATCGACGTCACACGCCTTTACAATAGTGACCCCGGCGACTTTTCCGTCGCCGGCATGGTCGGCGGATCCGGCGTCGATGCAAGCCGCAGCTTCATCGAGACCGTGAAGTCGTTCCCGGAGAACGTTGAAGTCGAGTCGCAACTTACGTTCAACTCCAGTGGCGGTGGCGGGGGCTTCCGTGGAGGCGGAGGCGGAGGCGGCGGGAGCCGCACGACGAGCACCGCTTGGGTGCACTACTCCCTGCTCATGCTTCCGGAGACGCCGATGCGGCCGCGACTGAAGGACAGCCGGATCGGCTTCTTCTCGACGTTCTTCACCGAGTACGACGGGGCCAAGTTGGCTTCAGAGCGTGTGGGCTACATCGACCGGTTCCGGCTCGAGAAGAAGGATCCCTCGGCGGCGGTGAGCGAGCCGGTCAAGCCGATAGTTTTCTACGTCCAGCGCGACATCCCCGCGAAGTGGCGGCCCTTCATCCACCAGGCGGTCGAGGCCTGGCAGCCTGCCTTCGAGAAGGCCGGGTTCAAGAATGCGATTCTGGCCAAGGACGAACCGACGCCGGAGGAAGATCCGAGCTGGCGCGCCGGCGACCTGCGATACAACCTCATTAGCTGGTCGCCCTCCACAACCCAAAACGCAGAGGGGCTTCACATCGCCGATCCGCGGTCCGGCGAGTCCCTGCATGCCCACGTAATCATCTGGCACGACGTGCTTCGGCTGGCTCAGAACTGGTACTTCGTGCAAGCCTCTCCGAGCAACCCGGCCGCCCAGAAGCTGCCCCTTCCCGACTCGCTCATCGGCGATATCATGCGCTACGTCGTGACCCACGAGGTCGGGCACTGCATCGGGCTGGAGCACAACTTCAAGGCCAGCTCGAGCTACTCCGTGGCCCAGCTTCGAAACAAGGCGTTCACGGAGAAGTACGGCGACGAAGCATCGATCATGGATTACGGCCGCTTCAACTATGTGGCGCAGCCGCAGGACCACGCGAGGCTGATCCCGGTGATCGGCCCGTATGACTACTTCGCGATTCAGTACGGCTACTCGCCGGCAAAGGCCCCTACGCCGGAAGCCGAGAAGCCCTACCTCGACGACTTCCTCGCCCAACAGGTCAAGAATCCGATGGTCCGCTTTGGGAACTCGGACAGCGTCGACCCGGGCATGGAGACGGAGGATATCGGCTCGGATCCGGTCGCCGCCAGCACCTACGGGCTCATCAACCTCGATCGCGTGCTCTCGTATCTCATGTCGGCCTGTGACAAGTTCGGCGACGACTACGCGCCACTCCACGACATGTACCGCCAGGTTATGAGCCAGCGCTCGCTGGAGCTCAACCACGTGGCCAAGCTCGTTGGGGGCGTGTACGATACCGACTACCATGCCGGCCGCGGCGGCGCCGTCTACGCGCCCGTACCCAAAGCGAAGCAAGCCCAGGCGGTTCACTTCCTTGTCACTAAGGGATTGAATCTGAGCCCCGGCTACTACAACCGGGCGATCCTCGACCGGATTCAGTCGGACGGCTACATGGGGCTTGCGGGCGCGTCGCAGACGACGGTCCTCACGACCCTCTTCGCCGAAACCCGGGTGAACCGGATGTTCGACAACGAGGCCGAGAACGGCTCCAACGCGTACACGGTGCACCGGCTCGTTTCCGACGTGCAGGGCGCGGTTTGGGATGAGCTGCACAACGATCACCCAGTGATTTCGTTGCGGCGGCGCAACCTGCAGTTGAACTACCTCGAGGTTTTGGACGGACGCCTCAATGGCGCCGGCGCGTCCAAGAGCGAGTTTCGGACGATTGCCCGCGCCGCTCTGAAGAACCTGAACGGCACCGTGGCGTACGGAATCCGTCACGCTTCGGACGCGATGACTCGCGCCCACCTCGAAGCTTGCAAGGATCGGATCAAGGAGATCCTCGACGGCAAGACGCCGCCCGCAGGTGCCGCGACGTCGAACGCCATCTTCTTCCCCGGTCTGGATGAGTTCGATATTTGCGGCTATCACGACGCGCCCCCGATGTTCGAGGGCGTGCCGCCTCAAAAGCGGTAGCAGATCGTGACCTGTCGGCCGTTCGGCCGACAGGTCACCCTTTCTTCAGGGTCTCTACCGCCGCTTTGACGCGCTTGGCGTCCATCTTGAGAACCTTCCGGTCATACGTCATGAGGCCGTTCGCTTCCGTCTCGACGTCGGTGGTCTGCGTGTAGACCGCGGCTGAGCAGCCCGGCTCCTTGATCAGCTCAGCCAGCTTGGCGAGTATGCCCTCGAACCGGTCCGTCAGCTCGGCGCGCGTCTTGAATGACTGGTATCCCCACGCCTTCTCGTGCCACATATGGCCGGGGGTTGGGAGGCCCAAGCCGCCGAATTCGCCCAGCACCGCGGCGCGGTTCGGCTCCGGTTCGGGTGAAGCTGGGCCCGGGTACTTGTGCCAGTCGTGCATATCGCCAACCCCCCGATCCGTCCAGCCGGTTACGGCGTCTAGCAGGCGACTTGGATCTCGCTCTTTCACCCACTTGGCCAGGCGCTCGGTGTCGTATTGGCCCCATCCTTCGTTGAAGAGCACCCAGGTGACGATCGACGGGCTGTTGTAATGGGTGTCGATCATCGCCGCGAGCTCCCGTTCAAATATCTCGGCCGATTCCTTGGTTCTATTCAAGTCGGGATCTTTGCCGCCGATGAATCCGTCGCCGCTCGGCATGTCCTGCCAGACCATCAGCCCGATGCGGTCGCAGTAGGCGTACCACGTCCGCGGCTCGACCTTGACGTGTTTGCGGACCATGTTGAAGCCGAGCTTCTTCGTCATGTCGAGGTCGTATTGCATCGCCTTCTCGGTAGGCGCGGTGTAGAGGCCGTCCGGCCAGAACCCCTGGTCG
>DATGIR010000457.1:0-8465 GCA_035295605.1 Fimbriimonadaceae bacterium
AACCTGGAGGTGCATCGGCGAACGACCGCAGCCGAGGTCCTCGCCGACTTTCCGGACGGCCTGGACTACCTCATAACCGGAGTCGGCACCGGGGGACACATAACCGCCGTCTCCGAGGTCCTCAAGGAGAAGTTTCCAAGCCTCAAAACGTTTGCGGTCGAGCCCGAGAAGTCGCCGGTCATCAGCGGCGGCGATCCCGGACCCCATAGGATTCAAGGAATCGGCGCCGGCTTTATCCCCACAAACCTGCATACCGCCACTTTGGACGGCGTCATCAAAGTCTCCGAGGAGGAGTCGATTGAGTACGCCCGGCGAGCGGCTAGGGAGGAAGGGCTTTTCATCGGGATCTCCTCCGGTGCGGCGCTGGCGGCGGTTGCCAAAAAGTCGCCGGATCTGCCGGACGGGGCGCGTGTGTTGACGTTCAGCTACGACACCGGCGAGCGCTACCTGTCCATGGAAGGCGTGTTCTAACACAACTTGACCCGCCGACTCCGAGGGGCCGGCGGGCCATGCGTCGAGCCCTTCCGCTAGAAGTGGAAGTCGTCGTTATCGGTTGAAGTACCGATCACGACCGCGGTCAGGGTCATCGTGCTTAGGTCGAGCGAGCCGCGAACTCGGGCAAACGAGTTCGAGCCGAGCGCGGTGAAGAACGCCGCGAGGGTGCTCGCCTGGCCGTTCACTCGAACGACGGTTGAGCTAGTCGTGACGATGTGGACCGTGGCGTCGCGATCCACCCGGCCGCCCTCCCAGTCGTGAATGCTGAGGTCAAACGTCCCGGCAGTCACGTTCGCGTTCGAGACCATGCCTTGAACGGCCGTGTCGATCGTGGTTGGGATCGGCGGTGGGCCGTAGATTCTGATCGCGACCGCGGTCATCGTGCTCCCGGAAAGGGATCCATCCACGGCAACCTTGGAGTTGCCCGCCACAAGCGCGGCGAAGAACTGGGCCTGGGTATCCGTGACGCCGCTGTTGCCGAAGAACATGGTGTTCGAGTTCACGTCGATCGTCAGGGCGCTCGACGTCGGCTCAAACCAATCGCAATCCCCCGGCTGGAGCGTGATGGTGCCCGCGGTTGCGTCGAAGGCTGTAACCACGCCTCTCACCCGCTCCGGGGGCCTCGATCCGCCGATCCGGATTGTGATCGCGGTCGCGGTAAGCACATTTGTCGTCGTATCGAACGTGCCGAACACGTCGAGGAGTTGGCCGTTGGCGAGTGCCGGATTGGCGCTCCCATCCGAGTTGTTGATCACCGTCGACGAGTTTGTTGCCACATTCAGGCTCGAACTTCCCTGAGTCAGGGTGAAGGTTTGAGCCGGCGCGGTACCACCAAGCGAGCTCAGGGTGCCGTCATAGTCAGACGCCACGTGTCGTGAACCGTCGTTGATCCCGTTCGGACTCCCGAGCGTGAGGAACGCGTTGTTCGCCGCCGAGACGGTCGTTCCGGTCAATGTCCAGTTCGCCAAGTTGAAGTCGACGATCACTCTGCTGGACTGAGAGGACGTCTGGGAGGTCATGAGCGCAAGCGTCATAACAAACTTGTTGCCGGTCGCACCGGCGAAGGTAGCCGCCGTGCCTGTGGTGGCGCCGGTCGGAAAGACGGTCAGTCCGGCGGCCGTGGTTACGGTGATTCCCGTGTACGAACCCGGAGGCACATTGAAGCCACCGAGCAGCAGGAACCTGGCACCGGCGCCGTCATGAAGACTTCGGAGGTCGACCACGCGCCCGCCCTGTGCGGTGGCATCGAAGATCGTGGTGGTTCCGCCCCCTGAAGTCGTCAAAGCGACCGAATCGATGGTAACCCAGACGTGGTCGAAGCCGGCGTTCATGTCGTCGACCGCGAATAGCTGCGATCCGCCGCCGCCGCCGCCTCCACCGCCTGTCGAGCCGGATCCTCCGCCGCCGCATCCAGCGACCAGCGCAGCCGTCAGCACGAGAATGGCCGACAGCCATGTAAAGCGAGTTAGTTTCATGCCTTGCGTTTCTCCTTCAACCGTGGCCGTGGTGTCCAAGGATGCACCCTCGGCCGTCCCTCAACGAAACAAGCCCCTTGGTTCGAGGACGATGGAGTGAGGCGGCGCGTTCAGCGCCGGCATAAAAACGGGCCAAAGACCTACCACGCGGAGCAAGCGGCGAGCCGTATTAGCCGAGGCCGGGGTTCTGATTGAGCTTCATCGGGCTGCGCCAGTTGGGGGCAGGTGGACCCGAATCCGAGTCGTCGGACGCAGCTTCCTCGGCATCGAGCCGGGCGCCGACCGAGAGCTCTTCCTCGCGATGGAAGTTCGCGTTGATGACCGTAGTGCCGATTCCCCGAGTTCGCTCCCATCCGTCGTGCTCTTCCGACTCGGGTTGGGTCTCCAGGAATTCCTTGAGGCCGAGCAGATCCGTGTCGGATGGCTTTACGCGAAGCCACTCCGTTACCACATCCATGGATTCCCGGTACCGGTGAAGCCGCTCAAGGCAGCGAGCGTGGCGAACTGCCGCGCGCCACAGGGAGGGGTCGAGAATGTAGGCGCGCTTGAAAGAAGGCTCTGCCTCCTTAAAGCGCTGAAGCTGCCAGAACGACTCGCCGAGGCAGGCGTGAATCTTGCCGTTGGTCGGCTGAAGCTGAAGCACGGTCTGGCATGCGAAGATCGCGTCCTCCCACTTGCCAGCTTGCATCAGGGCGACAATTGTTTCGCTCATTCGGCCCCTTCCTAATACATTACAACTGTTTTGTAGGCTCAAAGTTTCATAAACCTTGTATTTCTCTCAGGTTTGCTGCTTGTGGTTTGGGTCTAGCGGCTCGTGCGAAGCCTCCAGATTCCCCGCATAAATGCCGACATTTCCAATACGCCCGACGTGCGTCCCACGGCATGAACTTCGCTTCGAAACTGCTGAAACAGACCGATCTGCTGATCGGAGTCGGCGTCATCGTCATCGTCAGCATGCTGATTCTGCCGATGCCCCAGTGGGCTCTGGACGCAGGATTGGTCGCCGCGATCGCCGCCAGCGTCGTCATTCTCCTCAGCGCCGTCAACGTCTCCGACCCGCTCGAGTTCTCGGTCTTCCCCAGTCTCCTGCTGATTACCACGCTCTTCCGGGTCGCCCTGAGCATTGCCGCCACCAAGCTCATCCTGGGCAGCGGAACCGGCGGCCACGTCATCGAAACCTTTGGCAATTTCGTCATGGCCGGCGATCCTGTGGTCGGCTTTGTCGCCTTCCTCATCCTCGTCATCGTCCAGTTCATCGTCATTACGAATGGCGCCGGGCGGGTCGCCGAGGTCGTGGCTCGCTTCACCTTGGACGCGATGCCGGGCAAGCAGATGGCGATCGACGCCGACCTTGCGGCCGGACTGATAGACGAAAACGGCGCCCGAGCGCGGCGTAAGCAGATCAAGAAGGAGGCGGACTTCTACGGCGCCATGGATGGCGCGAGCAAGTTCGTCAAAGGCGACGCCGTCGCCTCGATCCTTATCATCGCCGTCAACATCATCGGCGGCTTCGTCGTCGGGTTCATGCGCGGCGGCAGCGACGCGATGACGATCCTCAAGACGTACTCCCTGCTGTCGGTCGGCGAAGGTCTGGTCAGCCAGCTCCCGGCGCTCATGATCTCCACCGCAAGCGGCCTGATGGTCACCCGCGCCGGTCAGGAGCGCAACATGGGCAGCGAGGTCGCAATGCAGGTCCTCGGCCAGCCAAAGGCGATCCTATTCGCCGGCTGCGCCCTCTGCGCGCTCGGCTTTGTTCCCGGATTCCCGGCCACCCTTTTCGTAGGCGTCGGCCTCGCCCTCTTCGCCCTTTACCGATTCCTATCGAAGAACGCAAATATCGCCAAGCTGTTTCCGACCACCACGCCCGAGGAAAAGCCGAAGCCGGTTGAGAAGCCGGCGCCGCAGGGCCCCGAGGCGGTCATGCCACTCCTCGCGGTCGATCAGGTTGAGATTGAAATCGGCTACGGACTAACCAAGCTTGCCGACCCCAAGGTCGGGGGCGACCTCAGCGAGCGCATCACCGCAACCCGGCGCCAGATCGCTCTCGAAATCGGCTTCGTGATGCCCACCGTCCGAATTCGTGACAGCGTTCACCTTAACGCGGACGAATACATCCTGAAGATTCGGGGTGAGGAGGTTGCCCGCGCCGTCGTGATGCCGGATCACCTGCTCGCCGTCAACAGCGGCGCCATTCTCCACGCGGTTCCCGGATCGGCGGCCAAGGATCCCGTTTTCGGGTTGGATGCCCTGTGGATCGAGTCCGACAACCGCGACGCCGCGGTTCGGGCCGGCTACACCGTGATCGAACCAAGCGCCGTGATCTCAACTCATCTGGCCGAGACGGTCAAAACCTACGCCGCCGAACTGCTCACCCGCCAGGACGTGCAAACCCTCATCGACAATGCCAAGGCGGCGAACTCGGCTGTCATCGAGGAACTGGTTCCCAACGTGCTTCAGCTCGGCGACGTCCAGAAGGTGCTTCAACACCTGCTTCGCGAGCGCGTGCCGATCCGCGACATGGTCACGATTCTCGAGACGATGGCAGACTATGGGTCCCGAATCAAGGACCCGGACCAGCTCGGCGAAATCGTGCGCTCGGCGATCGCGCGGACGATCACCCGTCAATTCCTGGACACTGAAAACAAGCTTTACTGCATCACCCTCGAGCCGACGCTCGAGCGCGACCTCGTAGAGCAGGTTAAGCCGACTACGGTCGGGACAACCCTTTCGATCGACTCTGGGGTTCAGCGCGAACTGGTGGCGAAGCTCCAGGCGCAGATGGACCAGGCGATGGCCAAGGGCTATCAGGCGGTGCTCCTGTGCAGCACCACGCTCCGGCTGCCGCTCCGCCGGATCCTGGAAAAGGCGCTTCCCAGCCTCCACGTGCTGGCATACAACGAAGTCGCCTCCCGAGCCGACGTCGAGTTTGTCGGCCAAGTATTGGCTGCTTGAGAGCCGGCGAATTCCGCGCACGGCTGGGAGCCTAGCCCCGATCTAGAAGCTCATGCGGCGGTCGAGACGAATTCGCGCTGGCCCTCCACGCCGACTGGTCGTTTGTACTGAGCTGACTCCCGACCTTTCCGAGGGTGCCGCGAACTGCGACCACAAATGTCGACGTCGACATTGCCGGCAGGGCGCCGACAACTACATATCCCAGCCCGCTGGCGCGAGGTGGCCTGCCGGTATGTGGATCATAGATCTCGACCCACGCACCGTCATATGAAGCCGCATCGGAATTCGTCACATTGACTTCCAGGCTCGTGAACCCGTTGTCGATCGACTCCACTCGGATAACAAACTCTATTCCCGCGGAATTCTGGAGCTGAGGCGGCCTCGTTTGGCTCCAATGCGCGGATAGGTTCGCTCCTGCTCGCGGTAACGATTTGTTCGCAGGCGGGCCAACCTGGACCGCAATCGGCCTGTACAAGTTGACAAGCAACAAGATCGCAGCCGGTCCGAAGATGAAGAGCACCCATACAAGGGGGTTAAAGCGCGGCTTCGGAGACCGTTCAGAGTGCTGCCCCTCCGATGACCGCGAAGATGCGGAACCTGCGGTCAAAGTGTCCAACCTGTGCTTCTGCACTAGCGCGACCAATGTGATTCCAACTAATCCAATTGCAATCACCAAGAAGGCAGCTAGCTTATAGATCGCGTCAGTATTGGCAAAGAGCCCGAGAGCCACCGCCCCCAACGTGAGGATTGAAAGTGAGGCGATCCCGAAGGCGCTCCTCGAGGCCTCACGTATTATCAACAGCCACTCTCTCGGCGGAGGGAATACGGAGTTACGTCTACTTTCTGGCATTGACAAACATCCTAACCCGAACGGGCAAAGTCGGGACGCAAATCTGAGCTCGAGCCAGACTCGCGGACCCCGCAACAACGGAAGGAGGCTGCAATTGATGAGGTCTGGAATGCCGTGCGGAGCCGAGCCCACATCCAAGGGTCAGAGCGCACGTGCTAGCGCGCGAGCGGGAATCGATCCGGCTCAAGAACTGGGGTGAGCAAACCTCACCCCGCGCCCAACTTAAAGGCGACCGCGTCTCCCATTTCCTTGGTGGAGACCAGTTTCGTGCCGTTCTCGAAGATGTCCGCGGTTCTCAGGCCCGCTTCAAGCACGTGCTCTACCGCCGACTCGACCCGACACGCCGCCGCGTCGTCTCCGAGCGTGTGGCGCAACAACATCGCGCCGCTCAAAATGGCGGCGATCGGATTGGCGCGCCCCTGGCCGGCGATGTCGGGCGCGGAGCCGTGAACGGGTTCGTAGAGCCCAAACACCGCATCGCCTCGCGAATCTCCAAGGGAGGCCGAGGGCAGAAGCCCAAGCGATCCGGTCACCATGCTCGCCTCATCGGAAAGAATGTCGCCGAACATGTTCTCGGTGAGAATCACGTCGAACTGACCCGGCTCCCGCACGAGCTGCATCGCGCAGTTGTCGATAAGCATGTGGGTCAGCTTGACGTCCTGGTTATGCGCGGCGAGCTCGGTGACCACCTCGCGCCATAGACGACTGGTCTCCAGCACGTTCGACTTGTCGACGCTGACGACCTCCCGCTTTCGGGCGCGGGCAACCTCAAAAGCACGTAGGGCGATTCGTTCGATCTCAAAGCGCTGATAGATGCAGGTGTCGACCGCCGTGTTCCCGCCGTCGCGCCGCTCCCTGGGCTCGCCAAAGTAGATCCCACCCGTAAGCTCGCGGACAACGACCATGTCGACCAGCCCGCGGCTTCCCTTCAACGGGCTGGCGCCAAGCAAGGGCTTCCAAGTCTTGGCCGGCCGCAGGTTTGCGTATAGGTTGAGCTCGCGCCGCAGGGCCAGGAGAGCGCCGACTTCGGGGCGAAGCTCGGCCGGCTTTATGTTTTCCCACTTGGGTCCGCCTACGGCCCCGAAAAGGACCGCTTCGGAGCTCCGGCAAAGCGACAGCGTCTCAGGCGGCAGCGGGTGTCCGCATCTGTCGTAGGCGACGCCCCCGACCAGGGCCTCCTTGAACTCCAACTTGGGCTTGATCGCCCCGAGGACTTTCACGGCCTCGGCCGTGACTTCGGGGCCGATTCCGTCCCCGGCGAGAACCGCGATGGTGGGCATAGATGTGGCCGGAGGCCGGGGAAAGTATATCAGCCTGGGGAACGGAGTAACTTAGGGTTATGGCCCGGCGACCAGGCGATCGGATCTTCGGTATCGAGACCGAGTTCGGTTGCCTCGTCCGCGACGAAACGCTCGGAAACGCGGAGAATGTCGTCGAGGCGATCAAGGAGTATCTCTTTCACGAGCTGAAGCTCGGCGCGATCGACCTTCACGCACGTGACGACGTCTTCGAGCCCGCACAAAGCGGCGGCTTCCTGATGAACGGCGCGCGGCTCTACATCGACGCGGTTGGCAGCCATCTCGAGTACGCCACCGCCGAAGCCATCGACCTGCGCGACGGGGTCGCCAACGACCGGGCCGGCCAACGCCAGATTGTCCGGGCGGTCAAGGAGCTCGCACTCGACGACGCGGTGAGTTTCTACAACAACTCCGTGGACCACTTCGGCGGGCACACATTCGGGTGTCACGAGAACTATCAGGTCAGGGCAGACGACGACTTCCTGAACGGCGCCGTTCAGATGCTCTACCCCTTCCTCGTCACGCGCCAAATCTTCAGTGGCGTCGGGCGGGTTGGGGGGCACATTCTAACCCAGGGTGGGTTGCGGCCGAGCTACCAGGAGGTCATGGACAACCCGGTGGACTTCATCTGGGTGAGCCATGTCTACTCGGTCGTGCCCGACCCGAGCGTGCCGTTCCAGCTGAGCCAACGCGCGGACCACATCATCAAGACCATCGCGAGCCGAGTCCGGTTCAACCGCGCGCTGATCAATCCCAAGTGGGAGCATTTCTACTCTCACGACGGTATGACCCGGCTGCACCTGCTCTTTGGCGAGAGCAACCAGAACGAATACGCGTACGCGCTCAAGGTAGGCACGACGCTCATGGTTCTCCGCCTGCTCGAAGAGCACCGCGTCCCTGCTGAGCTTGCCCTCGCTAATCCGCTCCAGGAACTTCGCAACGTGAGCCGTGACCAATCCTTCAAGTGGGAGGTCCGCCTTGCCGACGGGCGGCGGATCGGGGCGGTAGACCTCCAGCGCGAGTACCTGGAGCTTGCCCAGGCCTATCGAGACGACGGCGAGCAGACGAAGTGGATTCTGGACGAGTGGGAGTCGACCCTCGACGGACTCAGTGAGGATCCGATGGCGATGGACGACCGCATCGATTGGGTTGCCAAGCGGAAGATTGTCGAGACCTACATGGCCGAGGAGGGACTCGACTGGGGCTCGGACGCGTTGCACTCGGTCGATCTCGAGTACCACAACATCGATCCCGATGCGAGCCTCTTCTACGCGTATCAATCCATGGGGAAAACCCGCCGCATTCTGACCGACGTCGACATCGTCGCCGCAATGACGGATCCGCCGCAGAACACGCGGGCGAAGGGGCGCTCGATGCTCGTCGAACAGGTCCTCC
>DATGIR010000458.1:0-4436 GCA_035295605.1 Fimbriimonadaceae bacterium
GTAAATGCGATGAGGTTGCGGCGCCAGACCATCCACGCGTGGCGCCCGGACGACTCGACGGCGGTATTGTTGATCTTTTTCTGATTGAGCCAGGCGACGAGGTGCCGATTGAAGGTGATTAAGCCGTCCGACGTGCCGCACGAGACGAACAGCTTCTTGAGCTTCCGGTTGGTCGGGGCGCCGCCGACGCCGGGAAACACCTCGTCGAAGTTCTCACCCAGCCCGCCGGAGCTGAAGGCGCCGATCCACGCGAACTTCTCCAGGTGGTTAAGCCCGACATACAGACTCTCCGCGCCGCCCATCGAGAGGCCGGCGATAGCGGTGCTGTTTCGGTCCGACGAGATACGGTATCCCTTGGCGATCGCCGGCATCACTTCCTGGAAGAGCGCATCCCGGTATCCGTCGTAGTTCCGCTTGGTGAGGGAACGATCGCCGAAGGCCCTGCCTCCCGGCTTGGCGAAATCGGGCACCCCGTAACCCAGAGTCATGACCACCACCATCGGCTTGACCTGACCGGCGGCCATGAGGTTGTCGAGGATCACGTTCGCCTTCCCTACCGCGGTCCACCCGTTCGCCATGTCGCTGTAACCGTGGAGCAGGTACAGCACGGGCAACTTGGCGCGCGTCGACTCGTAGCCGGGCGGGGTGTAGACGTAGTAGTCGCGGTCGTCGCCGATGACCTGCGAGTGATACAGGTGATGGTGGACGGCGCCGTGGGGAACGTTCTGGACTTCCCAGGCTTCTGGCGGTGCGCCCGGAACCAGGAACATGTTGCTCGGCCAGATCAGATTCGGCTTGGTGAGCGGGTTGTTCGGATCCAGCCGCGTCTGCCCATCGGCCGAAATCGCGTACCCGTAAATATCGGGCATCAGGGCTCCGCTCGTGTAGGTCCAAACCCCGCCGGCCCCTTTCGTCATCGGGGCTGCATCCAGCCCCTCGATGCCGATCTGCACCTTCTTCGCGTTGGCATCGGCGAACCGGAACGTGACGGTGTGGTCGGCGTGGACCTCGGGGGAGACGAGCGGTTGGGCCGAAGGCTCGGAGGATGCGGTCACGGCCAAGAGTGACACGAGGAGCAACATCATTGTTGTCGCCAGTATGGCGCTAGCCGGTCGCGCGTCCGATAGAATTCAACTGTGAACGGAAGTGCGGTTGGAGAGCTCCGCTCCTGCGGCTTGGTCCTCGATACGTCGTCCGAGAGATTCGGCGAGCTGAGGTCCAGTATCGAGTTGGCTGGCGACGGGCCGGCGCTTCGGGGGCGTATGGCGGAGGACGGGTACCTGTTCCTCCCGGGCTTCCTCGACCGGCCCGAGGTCCAAGCCGCGCGAGCGGACCTCTGCCGCTCGCTCGAGGCGGAGGGCGTGCTCGAACCGAGATATCCCGCCGAACAAGCGATTGCGCGGGCGGGGTTGGAGATGGCGTTCCGGCCCGACCTCGCCAACGCGAGCGAACCCCTGAAGCGCGTCCTGTACGGCCCTCGGGTCATGGGGTTCTACGACGTCCTTCTCGGCGGGCCCGCCCGCCACTACGACTTCACCTGGATGCGCGCGATCGCGCCCGGCAAGGGGTCCCCTCCACACTGCGACATCATCTTTATGGGGCGCGGCACCCCCTTCGTCTACACCGCGTGGATTCCGCTCGGCGACATCCCGCTTAAAACGGGGGGGCTGATCATCCTGGAAGGTTCGCACCGGGATGAGGAGCTTCGGCGAACCTACTGCACGCTCGACATCGACACCGCGTGCGAGAACCGGGGCGGCAACCACCAGGTCAGCGCGGCCGGCTACCCCGGTTACGGGGCGCTCAGCGAAGATGCCCCCGGACTGCGCGCGCAGATGGGCGGCCGTTGGCTGACGGCCGAGTACCGGATGGGCGACTTTCTCACGTTCCCCATGTTCACCGTGCACGGGAGCCTCGACAATCACTCGAACGAAATTCGGCTTTCGAGCGACTCTCGCTACCAACTCGCGAGCGAACCGATCGACGAGCGGTGGATCGGCGAGAACCCGCCGGGGCACGGCGGGTCGATGGTGCGAAAGCTGATCTGCTAGCGGGAACCGTGCATCGTCGTGCAGCGGCGCACGGTGCCGTTAGCCGACATTACGATCGAGTCGGTTTCCGCGTAGCCGCGCCGGTAGCGCACGCCCCGGAGGAGGTCGCCCGAGGTCACGCCGGTCGCGGCAACGACCACCGCGCCGGTCGCAAGGTCGTCGGTCTGAAAGACGCGGTCCAGGTCGCCCTCAACCATCTTCTTGCACCGCTCGCGCTGCTCCGGGGTCTGAAACTTTAGGCGGGCCTGCATCTCGCCTCCGCAGCACTGCACCGCGGCGGCGGTGATCACGCCCTCCGGGGCGCCGCCGATTCCCATCAGCGCGTCGACGTCCCCGTCCGGATTGAGGGCGGCGATGGCAACCGACAGGTCGCCGTCCGGGACCAGGTGAACCCGGGCGCCCGCCTCACGAATCTCGGAGATTAACTCGGCGTGCCGCTCACGGTCGAGAACGCCGACGATCAATTCGTCGACGTCTTTGCCCAAAGACTTGGACATGAGCCGCAGGTTCACGCGGACCGGCAGCGTGATGTCGACCACGCCTCGGCACTCCGAGCCGACCACCAGCTTCTCCATGTAGCAGTCGGGGGCGTGCATGAGCCGGCCCTCGCCATCGACCACGGCCGCCAGCACGGCTATCGCGTTATCGGTGCCGTTGGCGCACAGGTTGGTGCCTTCCAGGGGATCCACCGCAATCTGGACCTTGGGGCCGTCGCCGGTGCCGACGGTTTCCCCGATGTAGAGCATAGGCGCCTCATCGCGCTCCCCCTCGCCGATCACGATCGTCCCGCACATGTCGAGCAGGTTGAGGGTGCTCCGCATCCCGTCGCACGCTGCCTGATCGGCCGCCTTCCGGTCCCCCTTTCCCACCCAGCGAGCACAGGCCAGAGCCGCGGCCTCGGTCACGCCAAGAAAATCCAACGCTTGGTTGCGGTTCATCGGTTACCCCCTTGTAACACGGTCGGAGTTTACCGGCGGGCTCCTCAGGCGACGGCCCGGGAAGTTGGCCTAAACTGACCGGACGCGGCGACTCGGCCGGTCAGATTCTGAGACGAATCTTAATGCGCCGCCCGCGCGTTCGGGGGTCAACTAGTGGGGCGAAGATGGGGATGAGTTTGCTTTGGGCGGCGGGATTCGTTTCCCTCGGCCACGGAGCGCTCCATCAGGCCGGAGTCCGCCTGGAAGACCTGGTCGCGCAAGCCCTCAAGAGCAATCCCGCCGTCCTTGGCGCGACCCAAAAGGTTGAGGAAGCCTCGAGTCACGTCGCTGAGGTCGAGGGGCACCGACGCCTCCAGCTATCTCTCAACGGGACTGCCAGCGCCTCCACCGGTCAGGTCGCGCAGCCGGTCGCCAACCAAACGTTTGGGACGATCGAGGCCGGCCTCATCGCGCCGATTCCGAACTTCGCGAAGGCGGGGGCCGAAGTCGAGCAGGCAGTAGCGAACCTGAGCGTGGCCCGAGCCCAGCTCCGGCGCGTTCAGCTCGACATCGAGTTCCGAACCGTTTCGGCTGCGTACGAACTCCGGCGCTCCATTGACGGCCGGCAAATCGCCCAAGAGAACCTCGATCAGGCTCAGCGCCAAGAGACGGATACGAAGACCCGCATCTCCCACGGCGACCTCCCGCCCGCCGATCTCCTCAAGGCCCAGGTCCCGGTCGCGCAGGATCGCGCCGCCCTCGTCCGTGCGAAGAGCGAGGTCCGCATCGCCCGTCAAGTCCTGAACGATCTCCTCCAGCGAAACCTCAACGAGGAGTTGGACGTCGCCCTCCAGGCCGAAGACGCGACGCCGCCGGTGGCCCCGGATCAGGCGCTCTCGGCCGCGCTTCAGGGCCCGGATGTCGCCGAGGCCAAAGCTCAAGTTCAGGCCGCGGAAGCTAACGAGCGAATCGCCAGGCGTGGCCGGGACCCGGATTTCGCGTTTCAGCTCACCCACGCCCGCACCGGCGATCCGACCGCCTACTCCTACCTCAGCACCCTTGCCCTCACGGTGAGCCTGCCGCTAACCGACGGCGGAGTCACTCGGGAGCAGGTTCGGCAGGCCCGGCTCCAAACCGATCAGGCGCGGACGGCCCTGAAGCAGGCCGAGCAGCGTACGCGGCTGGCAGTCGAGGAGGCTCTGCTCGACGTCGAGTCCGACCAGGCGAGCGTCGCCGCAACCGCGGAAACCGAGGCGATCGCCAAGGAGAGCCTGGCCAAGTCGCGCCAGTCGTATCAGGCGGGGCTCACCACCACCCGCGACGTGCTCGACGCGCAGCTCATCTATAGCCAGGCGCGCATCCAAACGAATTCCGCGCGGTACGACCTCGCCATCGCGCAAGCCCATTTGCGCCAATTGCTCGCCACCCCGACCCCATGAAACCGTACGCACTCGCTATCGCCGCCCTT
>DATGIR010000459.1:0-5602 GCA_035295605.1 Fimbriimonadaceae bacterium
TGAACCCGAATGGCGATGGCACGTTTACGCTCACGCTGCGAAAGGGAGCGCAACCACGCCCGGCCGCCCGGCCCGACCTGGATGCCGGCACGAAGGATCCCAAGCACCCCGCTTCGCCCTTCCCGCCGCCGGCGATGAACGTGCGGCCCGGATCGCGCGGCGCCGGCCGCTAGGAAGCGGCTTTGACGTACTCGCCGCGGATCACGCGGTCGTATTCGCCGGTGTGCACCCAGCGCTCCAGCGCCTGGGCCCGGTGAACCGGCATCGGATGCGTCCAGGACTTGCCCCAGAGCGCAAAGAACACCGCTTTTCCAAGCTGATCCAGCTTGCTCGCGTCTTGATACGTCCGCGCCTGCTCCATGAAGGCTTCGAGGCTCATCTCGTCCTTGAGCCGGCTCGGTCCCGCCGCCAACGCGATCTCCGCGCCCAGGCTCGTCTCCAGGTTTTGCGTGCAAAGGAGACCGGCCCGGTCCGCCGAGAACTCCGCTTGCCGGGACCACTCATAGAAGGCCAACGCCAGGGCGTACATCGCCACGTCGCTCGTGCCCATCGTGCGCCGGCCGAGCATGTCGAGCAGGGGGAAGAGCAGCGAGCCGACCGAGAAGTACAGCATGTGGTTCGCCTTGATGTGGCCGAGCTCATGGCCGATCAGGTGGTAGAGCTGCTCGTCCGACATCGTCTGGATGATTCCGGACAAAAGCGTGATATAGGGTCGCTCGACTCCCCCCGCATACGCGTTCGCGAACGGGTTGTTGGTGACGTACAGCTCCGGCTCCGGCATGTCGAGGGTCGCCGCGCACTCCCGCATGATGTTGTGGAGGGTCTTGTACTGGTTGGGGCCGCACCGGATCGAGGTGCCCATGTTGTAGCAGTACAGCCACCGGTCGATCCCGATTTCATAGAACTTGGAGACAACTTGGGCGAGCAGCGGCACCTTCTTAAGCTTGTCCAGCGCCCACCTGTCCGCATCCGAGACGAATGCGTCGGCGGTTAACCCTACGAGTTTCTTGCGATCGGGCATCGACATAGATTACGCCCGGCGGCGTCTCGAAGTGCCGCATCCGTCCTCAGTCCCAAGTTGATGGTTGTCAGATTCCGTCAACTGACAACTGACAACTGACAACTGATGACTAGGCCGTGACGGCCTCTTCGAACAGCTTCTCGTGCTGGTTGTAGCTGGTGATGAAGTCGAGCGAGAGCTCGTCGAGATCGTCGCTCGTGATCCCCAGCCGCTCCAGGCACGCGCCGTCGAACGAATACCGTAGGCCCTCGCCGCTCAGCCCGAGGCCGATGCTCATCGCGAGATAGTCGCCCACGTGAACCGCGTCGACCAGATAGCTGGCCGGCTCAGCCGCCGACGGGCGGTGGTGATACCGGATCGGCGCTACGAGTGCGGTCGGCAGGTTCCACTTTTCGGCCAAGTGGGCACCGACCTCGGCGTGGTCGAACCCGAGCATCTTCCGCTCGATTTCGTCGAACGCCAAGCCCGCTCGCTCCGCGATGTCGAGTAGTCCGGCCATCTTGCCTTCGAGCCAAATGCTCAAGGCGACTTTGCCGATGTTGTGCAGCAGGCCGGCGGTAAAGGCGGCGTCCGCATCCGCGTTTTCGGTGCGGTTGGCTACGAGTTGCGCGCCAACGGCCACGCCAAAGCTATGCGACCAAAGCTCGTTCGGCCCCAGGCAGTAACCCTGAAGCGGCTTCGCCAACCACGGGTAGGTGCCGGCGACAATCGCGAGGTTGCGCACCGAGCGCATGCCCAGAATCACAACCGCTTCCTGCGGGTCGAGCACCCGGCGGCTTAAGCCGTAGAAGGCGGAGTTTGCCAGCCGCAGAACCCGAACGGTAAGCGATTGATCCTGTTGAAGGATATGGGCCACGGACTGAGCGCTTGCCGTGGACGACTCTGCTTCCCGCATAACTGCCAGGGCGGCGACCGGTAGCGTCGGTAGGTCGGTTGTTCGCGCGACCAGATCCTCGAGCGAGAGGGTCGGTGTCATTTTTCGTTTCGGCTCCGAAAGTTGCATAGGGTCATTTCGCCTTGGGCGAGGGTGCGAATAAGGACTTCGCCGCTGTCGATCGTAAAGCTCAGCGAACGTCCCGACGTGCCGCCGAGGTCCGCGGCGACCACCGTGAGCTCGTGGGTCTTGGCGAAGTTGCGGAACGCTTCCGCATTCCGAAGGCCGAGGTCCGACTGGTTTTGAACCCCGAACGAAAACAGCTGCGATCCACCCGTCGCCGCGAAGAGGAGGTTGGCGCGATTGGCGCCGAGTTCGGCCAGCTTCACGAGGAGCGTTTCGAGGCCCGAATCCACGAACTTCGGCGCGAGGGTTTCGCTCACGTTGTCCGGGGCTTTGGGCAGCATTAGGTGGGCTACTCCGGCCACGTTGGTCACCGGGTCGAGGGCACACACCGCAAGGCAGCTTCCGAGACCGGGGCAGAGCAGGCGCCCGGTTCCCTTGACCACGTGGAGGGATGCCAGGTTGACGACTGTAGCCTGGGCTAGTCGCATCGACAAGGTAGGCCTCCGTGAACGTCCTTCGCTAGCAGGAGAATCGCAACGCGCTTCATTTCTTTTCGCCGGTGAGAGCCCGCGGAGGGACTCCCTATAAATCATCGGCAGGCGCTAGCGGATCAATCAGGTGATTTACATCAACTCCCGATATTGCTGAGAAATCGTAGAAAACTCGGGACTTTTAGTTGACGTGCGACGTGTTAAAAGTAGAGCCGATTTTAATCGGCCGATGACAGAAGCGCCAAAACGCATACCTCTCCAATTCGGAACGCATCCCCTCGCACAGACCGATGCGTTCCGTTTTTTCCTAGGGCGAATGGTCGAAGCGGACCATCGCCTTTAGGATCTCCCCCCGCTTCATCTGCTGGTACTTCGCCGGCATATCGTCGATTCCGACGAAGTCGCTGACCACGGATTCCGCCGTTATCCGGCCACTCCGAAGCAGCTCGAGGGCGGCTTCGATATCGTCCGGACCCGCCGAGTAGCTCGTTGCTAGGGTCACGTCGTTGAAGTACAGCCTATCGATAAGGCCTTCCGGCGTCGGAGCCGTGCCGAAAGGCGCGAAAAGCAAGATCGTCCCCCGCGGCGCTACCAGCGAGAACGCCAACTCGAGCGCAGACTGCGAGCCTGGGCACACGAACACCGTATCGTAACGTGCCGGCTCGTCGCGCGATCCGATGGACAGTCCCAGCGACCGCGCGTGAGCGATGCGCTCGTCGTTGATCTCGTAGCCGGCGGCGTCCGGCCCGAGCGCGAGCATATGGAGCAGCCCCATGCCGCCGAGCCCGATCACCGACGCCCGCATTCCCGGCTCCCAACGTGCTTGCCGCAGCGACTTCATCACGCACGCGAGCGGCTCGGCCAGTGCGGTATCGACGGCGCGAAGCTCGTCGACCCGGTGGGTGTCGGCCAAGTTCTCCGGCGCCACCGCGAAGATTTCCGCCATCCCGCCCGGTTCGAGGCGGGTGCGCCGCCACGTCGCGCACTGCACGAACGCGCCCCGCCGGCACTCCGCGCACGAGCCGCACGGCGCGTGATGATGCGGGAAGACGCGGCACCCCACCGGAAAACGTGGGTCGTCAGATTCGATAACGCGCCCGGCCACCTCATGCCCCAGCACCGGGTTCGTCTTGGCGTCCATGTACCACGCCATCAACTCGCCCGAACACAGGCCGCACGCCTCCGTTCGCACCAACAATCCGCCCGGCGGCAGCGACGGCGCCGGTTCCTCGACCACCGAGACCGCACCCGCGGAGTAGCGGACCAGCTTCATGGCTTGAACACGTACTTGATGCCCTCGCCCGCCTCGAGCGCGGCGAACACGGCGTCCGCCTCGCTCAAGCTCCGCTCGCCGCTGATCAGCTCGCTCAGGTCGATGCCGTTCACGACCAGCCACTTGTGGGCAAGCCGCACCGCCTCGGTGCCGAAGTGGAACGGGCTCAGAAGTGTGATCTGGTCGTAGTGCAGCCGGCCGGCGTCCCAAGAAACCCGCGTGCCCGACGGCAGCCCCCCGAACAGCATCACCCGCCCTCCGCGGCGGACGAAGTCGACGCTATGCTCCCAGACCTCGGGCGCGCCGGTGCACTCGATCACCGCGTCGTAACCTCGCCCGGGGTCGCGCGCCTCCTCCATGGTCGCCGTCCGCGCCCCAAACCGCTCACCCACCGCAAGCCGTTCCCGGTTTCGCCCAGCCAGCGTCACGTCGCTCACCCCGACCGCCCGCAGCGCCGCCACGAACATCAACCCGATCGCGCCCGGGCCGATGACGAGCACCCGCTCCAGCGCGGAGGGCTCGAGCTCCAGCATCCCCTGCGCCACGCATGCCAGCGGCTCCAACAGCGCCGCCTGCTCGAACGGCAGCCCCTCGGGCTTGCGAAACACGTTGAGCCGTGCGATCCGCGCCGGGATCAGGAGAAACTCCGCGAACGACCCCAACACCTTCGTCTCCATGATCGATTCGCACAAGTTTTCCTGGCCATTCCTGCACCAATAGCATGTTTGGCACGGTCCGGAGTGCACCCCCATGACCGCATCTCCAACGCTGAACGGGGCATCGCCGGAGGCCGCCTCGACCACGCCGCTGTACTCGTGCCCGAACGGGCCCGGCATCGGAATCTGGGGATGCCCGCGCCGGAACGCCTTCAGGTCGGTCCCGCACGTGGTCGCCGCCCGAACCCGGAGCAGCATGTCGCCCGGCCCGAGCTCCGGCGTCGGGACCTCGGCCAGCGATAGCTCTCGAGGGGCGTTAAGGTACAGCGCTCGCATCGTTTCTGGCGCTTGGGTCCGGTTAAGGCTCACCGAGGGGTTAGGGTTTACTAGGGCCTCTCAGCCGATGCCCACCGTTAACGTCTCCGTCTGGATCAACGCGCCCGTCGACCGAGTTTACGCGATAGCCAAGGACAACGCCAGCTTCCCGGAGTACATGAAGGACGTCCAGTCGATCACCAAGGTCGAGGAGGAGGGCAACCGGGTCGTGAGCGACTGGGTCGGCATCATCTCCACCTTCGGCATCAAGGTCCGCTGGCGCCAGGAAGATATCTGGGACGACGCGACCCACACCTGCCACTTCAAGCAGCTATCCGGCGACTACGACAAGCTCGGCGGCACCTGGATCTTCAAGGAAGAGAACGGCGGCTGCCGGTTCGATACCTTTCTCGACTACGAATACAACGTCCCCACGCTGGGACCGCTGGTCAAAAAGGTGATCTACAACCTCGTGGTTGAGAACCTGGAAGGGATCAACGAGGCGTTCAAGGCGCGCGCCGAGTCCGGACGCGGGTGAGGACACCCGCGCTCCCAGGAACTAAGCAGCTATCGGTGACTCGATCGCCTTCAGGTTGTGCGCCGCATCCGTCAGCGTCGGGTCGAACCGAAGCGCCTCCGCGTACGCGATCTTCGCCCCGTCCAGCAAGCTGAGCTGAACCAGGCAGTTCCCCAGCATCATCCAGCCCGCGCCGAAGTCCGGCTTGAGCCGCAGGCCGCTCTCATACAGGTGGGCTGCGTCTTGATACTGCTGGCACCGGTAAAGCAGGTCGCCACAGTTGAAGTAAGCGTTGGGCTCGTTCGGGGCGCGCTGCAGCGCCTCCATGA
>DATGIR010000460.1:0-2466 GCA_035295605.1 Fimbriimonadaceae bacterium
ATGCGGGCCTGGCCATCTACGACACGATGCAGTTCATCAAGCCCGATGTGTCGACGATCTGCGTGGGCATCGCGATGTCGATGGGCGCGCTCCTGCTCGCCGGCGGGGCGAAGGGCAAGCGGATGGCGCTCCCGAACGCCAAGATCCTCATCCACCAGGTGTCCTCGAGCTTCCAGGGGCAGGCCACCGATATCGAGATCCACGCCAAGGAGATCATCGATATCCGGCGGCGCCTGGATGAGATCATCGCCCAGCACACGGGCCAGGAGCTTGAGAAAGTCCGCCGCGACACCGAGCGTGATTACTTCATGAGCTCGGAAGAGGCCAAGGAATACGGAATCATTGACCGGGTGATCTCTCAGCACTGAGCGTCTAACCTGTGCCGATCAAGGGCGCACTGACGACGACTCTGGAGAGGGCAACAGATGGCACGTCCCACTGACTCGAACGAACAGCTTCTCTGCAGCTTCTGCGGGAAGTCGCAGCGGCAGGTCAAGAAGCTGATCGCGGGCCCGGGCGTCTACATCTGCGACGAGTGCATCGACCTCTGCAACGAGATCATCGACGAGGAGCTCACCGCCCCGCCGAGCTTCGACATCGAGAACCTCCCGAAGCCGCGGGAGATCTACGACGTCCTGGGCGAGTACGTGGTGGGGCAGGAGCAGTCCAAGCGCACGCTCTCGGTAGCGGTCTACAACCACTACAAGCGCGTGCAGATGATGCAGTCCGGCGACAACGACATCGAGCTGCAGAAGTCGAACATCCTGCTGCTCGGGCCGACCGGTTGCGGCAAGACGCTGCTCGCCCAGACCCTGGCCAAGATCCTCAATGTCCCTTTCGCCATCGCCGACGCGACCGCGCTCACCGAAGCCGGCTACGTCGGCGAGGACGTTGAGAACATTCTCCTGAAGCTGATCCAGGCCGCCGACTATGACGTCAAGAAGGCCGAGACCGGCATCATCTACATCGACGAGGTGGACAAGATCGCCCGTAAGGCCGACAACCCCTCGATCACGCGCGATGTCAGCGGCGAGGGCGTGCAGCAGGCGCTGCTGAAGATCCTCGAAGGCACGACCGCTTCGGTGCCGCCCCAGGGCGGGCGCAAGCACCCCCACCAGGAGTTCCTCTCGATCGACACGACCAACGTCCTGTTCATCTGCGGCGGGGCGTTCGCCAACCTCGACAAGGTGATCGAGCGCCGCATCGGCCACAAAGGCGTCGGCTTCGCGGCCGCGATCGAGAACAAAGCCGACAAGGACACCGGCGAGACCTTCGAGCACTGCCTGCCGGAGGACCTGATCGAGTACGGGCTGATCCCCGAGTTCATCGGCCGCCTGCCGGTGATGAGCGCGATCCACCAGCTGAGCCGCGACGAGCTCATGCAGATCCTGACCGAGCCCCGCAACGCCTTGGTGAAGCAGTTCCAGCGTTTCTTCCAGTTCGACGGGATCGAGCTCGTGTTCGCCGACGAGGCGCTTCATTCGATCGCCGACCGCGCTCTGGAGCGCGAGACCGGCGCCCGGGGCCTGCGCTCGATCATCGAGGAGGTCCTGCTCGAGGTCCAGTTCGAGCTCCCCTCCCGCCGTGACGTGCGCAAGTGCGTCGTCACGCGCGAGACGATCGAGAAGGGCACCTCGCCCACGCTGGTCACCGTCGCGGTCGAGGACCAGGAAGCCGCGTAGGGCCCGGCTTAAAGCGAAAGGGCCCCGGTGAGGCCCTTTCGTTGCTGGCGAGGCGGCTCGCGATCCTCCTCGCCGGTCGCGACTGCGGATGTACCCGTGGGGGCCGCCAATAAACCTGGGCGACGCGACTCAGTTTTTCGAGATTTCGCTATTGACAGCGAGCGCCACGTCTGGGAGGGTCGCCCCCAAAGGAACGAGGGGCGGCCTCTGATCGGCGTCGCTGAGGTGGGCGCGCCCCGAGGGCCATCACTGACGGATCGCTCCAGCGCAGCTCGAGCGACGACAAGAGGGGTGCAGCATGCATGAACTTGCTGTTCTGCCGTTCCCGGCTTCGCCGGGGCATGGCGAACGAAGTGTGCGATGGCGAAGGGCGGTGCTGCTCACCGCGCTCGCGGTCGGAGTCTTGGCCTTCCTGGCGATGGCCACATCGGCGCGCGCCAACGGGGTGCCGCTGAACAACGGCGACGTGCTGGTGGGAACCGGCAACGGGACGGTCGCGCACTTCGACCACAGCGGGAATCTGCTGGACACGCTCGACAACGGGACGGGTGCGTTCTACTCCACGGGCATGTGCACGGACTCGAACACCAACCTGTACGTGACCGAGTTCGGCCAGGAGAACATCAGCGTGTTCGATGTCAACGGGAACCTGACGCACCAGACCTTCGGATCCGCCTACAACTCCGATCCGGAGAGCTGCACCGTCGACGCCTCGAACAACATTTACGTAGGCGAGGCGGATGGGTCGGGGACGGTCCTGAAGTTCGACACCTCGGGCAACCTG
>DATGIR010000461.1:0-3087 GCA_035295605.1 Fimbriimonadaceae bacterium
GAGAGGGTGAGATTCGAACTCACGGACGGTTGCCCGTCAACGGTTTTCAAGACCGTCGCAATCGACCACTCTGCCACCTCTCCGAGCGTGCCAAAGGGTACCTTGAACCCCATGGAACTGGGCCTCAGCGGCAAGGTCGCCATGGTTGCCGCCGCCAGCAAAGGCATCGGCCTGGCGATCGCCGAACTCCTCTCCGAAGAAGGCTGCGTCGTCTCGATTTGCGGCCGTACCGAGGACACCCTCGCCGCCGCGGTCGAGGCGATTCCCGGCGATCCCCGATCGTACGTTGTCGACGTCAGCAATCCGGACGACCTCAAGTGGTGGGTGGAGCAGACGCGCGCCGACCTCGGCGATCCGCAGATCCTCGTCACCAACACGGGCGGACCGCCGGCCGGGATGTTGACCGAGATGACCGACGAGCAGTGGGATCAGGGCTTCGAGTCAACCCTTATGAACGTGATCCGGCTCGTCCGGCTGGTGACGCCGGACATGACGGCGACTGGTTGGGGACGGATCGTGCATATCACCAGCCTGGTCGCCCGGGAGCCGTCGCCGGTCCTGCCGATCTCCTCGACGTTGCGCGCGGGCCTCGTGGCGCTCACCCGGCTTCAGGCGAAGGAGCTCGGTCCGGCCGGAATCACCGTCAACGCGGTGCTGCCCGGACACACCCTCACCGACCGGCAACGCCATCTCGCCGACCTGCGGGCGACCCGTGAGGGCATCACCCAAGAGGAGGCGCTCGTCAAGCAAGCGGCGGAAATCCCGATCGGGCGGCTTGCCCAGCCAAACGAGATCGCGGCGGCGGTGGCATTCCTTTGCTCCGAACGAGCGGGCTACGTGACCGGCGAGAGCCTACTGGTCGACGGCGGATTGACCCGAGGGATCTAGCTCGGCCGTCGGCGCGATCGAAATCTGATGGAGCATCGATTCGATGCGGTTCGAAATCTCGGTGTTTGGCAGCGCGAAGGTCTTTGCGGTCTCCAGCTGTTGGCGGGCGTCCAGCACGTTGCCGGAACGGTACAGCAGGGTGGCCTTGTTGTAGGTCGCACGGGCCGCGCCATCCTCCAACTGGGTGCGCACCTGAGGATCCCGCTCGACCTGGGCGGCCCGCAGGTAGTTCTCGGTCGCGCGGGTCCAAATCTGGACGCTGTCACGGGCATTCCCTAACTCGACGGCGTAGCGCGAGTAGACCTCGCCGAGGTCCCGGTAGGTGGTGCTGTTCTGCGGGTCGAGCTCGGTGGAGCGAAGGAGGTCCTGCTCAGCACGCTCGTAATCGTGGTTGGCGTAGTAGCGCTCACCCCGCTCCTGATGGAGCTGCGCCGCGTACTCCTCTTCCTGCTGGCGGGCAATATTGCCGCGCAAAGGTCCATTCCTGTCGATCGCTTCCTCAACCGCCTGAATCTGTTCGCCGATCGGCTTGCCTTTGATCTGCTCATTGACGCTCGCCACAACCTGCGAATCGTGCTGCTCGAGCTCGCTCTGGTGCATCGTGGAGGCGATCGCCTGGATGAGGACGATCAATACGCTCACGATCGCGACCCCGATCACCAGCGCCGTGACGAGCTTTCCGAGGAACTGCTTCGTCTCCGCCTTCATCAGCGGGGCTCTAGGCGGCGGAGCGTAGTAGATAGGCATTCCGGCGGGGTTCGGAACGTAGGCGCTGTTCAGGTAAGCGCCGGTTGGCGGCTGCGCGGCCGGGACCGTGCTCGACTGGGCCGTGTAAGGATTATACGGGTAGAGAACCGGAGGCGGCGCCGGCTGGCCGTAGATCGGCGGGGGCGGTACGCCGGGCGTGGGCATGAGGTACGGGTTGCCGCTCGCGCCGTATGAGACGACCGGGGGCGGCATCACGTCGAGCACGGGGCCGGCATGGGCGGCGGTCTGGGCGGCCTTCAGGGCGGACTCGAACTCCACGGCAGAGGCATAGCGAAGGGCCGGGCTCTTATCCAAGGCGCGCTCGAGCACCTGCCATAGGGCGTAGTTCGCCTCGGCGAGCCGGTCCGGCTCCTTGTTCATGATGGCGTAGGTGATGCTGACGACCGAATCGCCGGAAAACGGCTTGCGGCCGCCGATCATCTCGTACAGCACGATCGCCAAGCTGAACAGGTCGCTCCGGGCGTCGATTTCGCGCCCCACCACCTGCTCGGGCGACATATAGCTGGGCGTGCCGAACACCTGGCCGTCCATCGTCAGGTTGGGCTCGAAAGTCAGGCGCGCGATCCCGAAGTCGGTCAGCTTGATCCGCCCGTCGGAAAGCATCTGGATGTTGTCGGGCTTGATATCGCGATGGATGACGCCCTTGGCGTGCATGAACTCGAGGCCTTCCAAGACCTGCTCGGCGATCTCGACCGCCCGGTCGAGAGGCAAGGCGCCCTTGGTGTCCAACTCGTTCCTGAGGGTGTGCCCGTCCAGGAACTCCATCGCGATGTAGAACCGATCCCCTTCCTCGCCCAGCTCGTACACCGTCATGATGTTCGGGTGGGCCAAAGTACCCGCGGCCCGGGCCTCCCGCTTGAACCGGCTGACTCGCTCTTCGCGCTGCTGCGGCGTACTCCCGCTGGGCATGCTGAGTTCCTTCAGGGCGACACGGCGGTTCATTAACGGGTCATAAGCCTCATAGACGATGTCGTTTGAGCGCGCAATTTCCCGTATAATCTGGTACTTGCCGAGGGTGGTTGGGGGAGAACTCATCTGAGGGCGATCAGGCACCTAATTCTATTGTAGGAGACGTTCCCACGAGCTGAAGCGTGCGCGGCGACGTTCTTCCGTTCTTTTTTAAGCATTTTTACTGGGCTGCCTAGTCTCTCCGGCGGAATAAAGGGAGCATGAGCCTGTCTCGCTGTTTGGCGAACGTTTGCCGCAAGCTTGCGTGCGTCTTTGCGCTTGCCGCCGTGCTGCCCGGCGCACCCGCCGCGCGAGGTCAAGGGAGAGACATTTTCGGGTACCAGCGGGCCTTCGGACCCCAGGGCAAAGTTAAGCTGAGCCGGCCGAAGCTGGTTTGGGAAGTCTGGCCCGGAGACGGATCCAAGCTCACCCGGTTCCACGTGAGCATCAACGGGCGACTCGTGAGCGCCGAATACGACCCGA
>DATGIR010000462.1:0-5204 GCA_035295605.1 Fimbriimonadaceae bacterium
CCTCACCGGCCGCCAGCTCGGCACGTTCTCCCTCGGCGCCCAGTTGTGCCAGGAGAACCCGTCGGTCCCCGTGAACGCCGACAAGCCGAAGACGGACACCCCGAAGACCGAGGAGAAGCCGAAGGAGCAATTCCCGGCGCCCACGACGCCGCTCGGCCAGCCCTCTCCCCAACAGGTGAAGGAGCAGGGGATCGACAGCGCGATCATCGAGGCTAACAGGCTGAAGGCCGACGCGCTGACCACCCGCGAGAAGTGGAAGGGCACCAAGGAGCAGGAGACGAAAGAGAAGGCCGCCAAGGCGGCCCAGGACAAGGCCGACAAGATCGTGGATGGCCTGTCCGACGCGGAGAAGAAGGAGACCTGGAAGCGGATCGCCGACTACTATCGCTCGCTCATCGACACGGACCGCGAGCTGCGGGACATGCACAAGAAGAGCGCCGAAGAGTATCGCGACAAGGCTTCGAAGACGGACGACAAGGACGAGAAGCAGAAGCTCATCAACGACGCCGAGCGCGAGGAGTGGAGCGAGGACCACTTCATCGACCAGATCAACAAGGACAAGAAGCTCGCCGAGGAGTACGACAACAAAGCCAAGTGAACCTACATCGTCTCTCCCCCCTCTGGGGGGAGTCCCCGCCGCGTAGCGTGCGGGGGTGGAGGGAAACATAGACCGCCAAACCCGCTTCTACACCTACCAAGTCGATATCTGGCGCCAGGCGGACTCCCCGCCCGCCGGCGCCGACTTCGGCCACTACACACTCCACGCCTCCGGCGTGGAGTGTTTGTTTGTCAGCAACCGCGAGGAGGATCGACCCTCCCCTCTCGGCCGCACAAAGGCCATCGAGGCCTTCGTCATGGACCGCTTCGCCTTCGCGCTCACCGTCGACGTGCGCGACACCGACATGCTCCACCTCACCGCCGGCCCCAACTCCAGCCCAGACGTCGGCCGCTGGTTCGCCGTTCACGGCAACCCCCAGCGCCACGCCTGGCGGGCCAAACGGCAGCGGGTGCTGGCCAAGGGCTGCCCCGCCCCGGCGGGCGCCTCGTGAGCGGCCTCGAGGACGATGCCTTCGCCGCGCTGGTTGGTCTTATAGAGTCCACTTGGTCCGGGGTGACGGCGGTGCTCCGCGAGGAGCAGACCGGCCGCGCCAACTGGGAGAACCGGCTGGCCTCCGGGGCCCTGGGGCCGCCGTTCGTCGTCGTGATGCTCGGCCCCAGCCGCCCCGAGGGCTGGGGAATCGACAATCAAGCCTTCCGGTTGCCGGCGGCGGTGACCCTCGTGGTCTCCCTCACCGACTCTGGCGCCGCCGTTTCCGGCGGCTCGGATGTAACCGGCTACCTGCTGCAGCAGCTCGGACAGCTGCGCGCGGCTCTGATTTCGTACGTCGGATCCGCGTTTCAGCTTGCCGGTGACCACCCGACCCTGGACGCCTCCGTGAAGTCGGAGGCTAACCAGGTGTTGCTGAACCTCCAATCCCCGCTGCAAGCCGGCGAACTCTCGGCCCAGCTTCTCATCGGCGCCTCCCCCTGATCCGGTCTCCTCTCCCTCCGGGAGAGGCGGTGACCGAAGGGAACCGGGTGAGGGCGCCCTCCACCCGAACCTGAAACCTGAAACCTGAAACCTGAAACCCGAAACCCGAAACCCGAAACCTGAAACCTAAAACCTAAAACCCAAACATGTCTTCCATCCCAACCTGGCTCGTCGGCACTGCCGTCACCGCGATCTCGATCACGCCCCTCACCGTCGCCTCCGACGGCACCCTCACCGCCGGCTCCGCCTCCAGCCTCACCGGCCACTTGGACGAGATCAACCTCGACCAGGAGAACGACCTCGAGAACATCGTGCCCCTGGACGTGCGCCAGAACAACGAGGTCATCGTCGGCTCCGGCACGCTGCTCACCCTCGTCGAGATCCTCGCCCACAGCGGCGGCAACATTCTCGCCGGGGTGGCGAATGCCTACGACTACGTTCAGGCGAGCTTCAGCCGGGGAGGGAAGGCCTACACCGGCACCTTCGTGGTGAAGGCGTACGCCGAGGGCATCCGCCGCGGCAAGTCGGTCGGCACCCTGCGCCTCTCGCCGTGCGGCATCCCGGTGACCTACGCGTGACGCCCGACTTCTTCGCCCTTCCTCGCCCGCCTCGCCCCGTCGAGACCTTCACGGTATCGGCCGGGGCCCGCTCGCTCACCCTCACCCTCCGGGCGATGGACATGCTGGACGTGCACCGCATGATCACCCTGCGGGACCGGATGGTCGAGCGGTACGTGCCGTTCGCGTTCCGGCGCCGCCCGCTCGAGGAAGGCGCCCCCGAGCCGGTCGACTTTCCGCCGGTGGGCGGGGAAGCGGTGACCCTCAGCGAGGAGAGCTGCGAGGCATGCGCCACCCTCGTCGTAATGCAACCCGAAGTCGAGTTCGGGTTTGAGCAGCTCGTGGCGTGTCTGGCCGCGTGTCCGGCCTTGTTCGAGGCCGTCGCGGCCAAGGCGTCGGCCCTCAACCGGCGAGAAGCGGGAAAAGCCGCCGGGGCGAGTACGACCGAATCGTCGCCCTCGCCCTCGAGCGCGGCCTAGCCCACCACCCCGAGATCGTCCAGCGGTCCGACGCGCTTCTGTGCCGCATCGACGCCGCGCTGCAGAAGCTGCTTGGCCCATCGGGACTTACTGAGTTCCCGCCGCTGGATTCCGGCGTTTTTGTGGACCTCTCCTAACCTCTCTCCCCCCTCCGGGGGGAGTACCCGCGCGAAGCGCGGGGGAGGAGGGCGCCCTCACCCGGTTCCCTTCGGTCACCGCCTCTCCCGGTGGGAGAGGAGACGCGCAGTTCGAGCCACCAGCTACAATCGACCGTGGACATCCGCTTCGCCGCCCTCGCCGACTACGCGGCGGTGGACCCGCAGGGCCGGTTCAACATCATCGGCCTCTTCAGCGACGTCTATGCGGCGAGCTTCCCGCTCCAGGTTCCGAATCTCCACGTCGCCCTCTCCTTCAGCGCCAACGCTCTGGAGGCAGGCACCAACAAGGCCCTCCGCATCGTCATGCAGGACCAGGACGGCAAGCAGATGCTGGCGATGGATGGCCAAATCGGCATTCCTCAGCCCACGCGGCCGGGGCGGCCGAGCCTGATCAACATCGCATTCGGCATCCACAACCTCGCCATCCCCGCCGAGGGCGCGTACCAAATCTGCGTCCTCGTTAACGGAGAGACCAAGTCGGTGCTCGAGTTCAGCGCCCTGCTGGTTCCGCAACCTCAGCCTTCCTAAGGGCCTGAGGACCTCAAACCATGCCCATCACGCTGCCTTGGGATGAGTCCCGCGTGCGTATTTGGATCGCGGGCTTCCAGCCCGCGCCTGAACACGGCGAGGTCGGGGGCGAGCCTTCGAGACCGTTCGTTCCGAATCGGGCCGGACTTCTCGCCTCGGCGGGCCTTTTCTTCGCAGGCCGCTTGGGCTCCGAACACGTGCCGATGCGTTGTTTGAGGAGCTCCGACGACGAAGTTAGCATCGGCGTGAGGAGTCCGCGGACGATCAGCGATGAATCAGACCGGCGGGGCGAGCAAGTCCGGTACGGACACGGGCTGGAAGCCCAGGCTCCACGTATCCCTAGTCCCCAATCGGCCGAAGAACTCGACCACCACCTCCTCCAAGCAGCCATCCGCTTCGGCGGGCGCGGCGTATGACCACCGAAACCACCCCAAACCGCCGAACCCACGTCCGCCTCAACCCGCCGGACACCGTGCTCGTCGAGCCGATCGTCGCCCATGAGCGCAGCGCCTTCGACATGCTCCGCGGCGCCGATAGCCAGGAGCAAAATGCCTGGCTCATGCCGGAGACCGGCTGGCGCCTCGAGCCCTTGCAAAGAAGGGCCAGCAGCCTGAGCGAGCTCGCCGCCCTGAGCGCTGCCATCCTCGGCCCCGCCGACCTCACCGTCGCTTCCGGCTTCCTCCAGGCTCCCGCCTTCCGCCAGGAAGCCGACCTGACCGGCCTCACCTACGGCGCCGGCGTCAGCACCAGCGGGGACCTCTTCTATCAGAAGCAGGTGGGCGCCGGCCAAAGCTGGGGCGACCCCTCCTTCGTCCTCGCCGCCGACCAAGCTTCCTACCCATCCCCGACCGCGGGCGCCGAGAACGCCCCCATGGACCGCGTCGCCGTCGGCACCGCCGGGGCCGGCCCCGACCAGGAGTGGTTCCTGCGCTTCACCGTGCCCGGCGGCCGCATGCAGGCGCCGGACCACGTGCTCACCTTCTACTTCACCGGCCCTGCCTGCCAAGGGCTGGGCCAGTGGGCCATCGCCTTCGGCGGCGACGGCTACGCCGACGTCTTCGAGCGCACCCTCGCCGGAACCTGGGCCGAGATCGACCGCGTCGTCTGGTGCCCCGCCCACCAGGTCGGCCGCGTGCCGCACCTCGTTCACGTCGCCCCCCAGCCGCTGGTCAACAACCCCAAGCTCTCCGGGGTCATCCTCTTCGAGTTCACCCTCGCCCGCGAGCCCGCCCGCGCCGCCGCCGCTCCCGGCCACTTCGTGCCGCAAGCCGCCGAGAGCAAGCAAGCGCTCATTTCCATCCCGCTCACCGGCCTAAACCCTCAGCCGGCGCCGATAAGACTGGACATTCGGCGTGATATACGAACTCAATTTCAGCTATCTAAGGCGATGCTGCCCACGATCGGCAGCCTCACCGACGATCGCTTCTCCGTCAGCTTCTATCCCACCGCCGCCGAGCCCTACATCCTCTCCTGGAGCGCGGCCGTCCCCGCCGGTTGCTCGGTCGCGGGCCACCTCATCGATGCGGCGACCAACGTCGAGCTCACCGTAACCGGGTCCGTCGGGGGCTTCCCCATGTACGCGCCCGCCTACCCCGCCCGCGCCTACTATGTCCGCTTCGACCTGACCGGTACCGGCTGGGCGAGCCCCACCCTCGTGGGCTACCGCCTCCAGCGCGACGCCGTCGCCGCCGACTCCCGCGCCACCGAAACCGCCCTCGAAGCCGAGACCACCGGCCTGGCCATCGTCGGCGCCGACGAGGATCCCAGCCACGAGTCCGCCACCCTCCGGGTCGAGGACCGCTTCGCCGCTATCCCCGCCCTCCGTGCCAACGGCGAGTACACGCTGCAGGTGGAAACCGAGTACGACCCCGCCGACGCCACCAAGCGGGCCGTGCTCCACCGCGGCGCCGTCGTCCGCACCGAGCAGATCCACCGTCCACAAAGCTGGACC
>DATGIR010000463.1:0-3658 GCA_035295605.1 Fimbriimonadaceae bacterium
AGCTCGACCCCCGAGCGAAGATGGATCGAACCGGAGAGAAACGTCCCGGCCGGGACCTCGACCACGCCGGGCCCGGCCTTGGCGGCGGCGTCGATCGCCCGCTGAATCGCCTGGGTGCAGAGCGTCTTGCCGTCGCCGACAGCGCCGAACGTGCGGATATCGAGCGTGGAAGGAAGCAGGAGGGCGATGACGGGAAGCATGAGAGGCGCTTCCGGAGCTTAGCCGGGCGGCGGGGTCACCCGCCCCACGCACATCCGAAGGAACTCGGCCGAGTGGCGAATGTACACGCCGAAGATCGACTGGCCGTACAAGGCGTTGAAGTCGCGAGAGTTGAACGTGACGAACTCGTCGCAATCGGACCCGATCGCCTCGGCGAGTGCCTGTCGATCCTCGTCGTCCTCGAGCGGCAAGCCGGTCGGGAGCCTGGTGACTTGGTCCGTAACCTCCATCCGGGACCGGAGGCTCTCGATGAACTGCCCGGGCTCGGTTCCCAAGTCGGCAAGGTTTTCGGCGACCTCCCGCAGGATGTGCTCGGAAGTGACGAAGTCGAACCGTTTGCTCTCCAGTATCCGCCGATAGTCGCCGTTCGGCCGGAAGCCGATTGCCACAAGCACATTGGCGTCTAGAAAGACTCGGGCGCGTCGCCTCAGGACAGCCTCTTAGCTCCGCGGCGTAAAGTCCGCGGGATCCAAGCCGAGCTCGCGAATGCCCTCTCGCGCGTCCTTTAGGCCGCGGCGCGTCACGGCTCCGTCGATCAGCGCCTGGGCCAGCTCCTCTCGCGGGACCTTGCGCAGCTTTCGCTTAGGCACCACTTCGCCCGGTACCAGCCGGAGCTCGTCGCCTTCCTGGGTCAGGATGAGCAGCGACTTGGGTTCAATCCCCATTGCCCGGCGTAGCTCGATCGGAATGAGCACGTAGCCCTTGTTGTCCACGTGGACGGCGTAATGGTTCTGCATCTTCGATTTTCCGAATTTCGTATTATTATACTTTTCGGAACGCCGGATCGGATACCTTACGGCCCGGTCGCGGTGGCGGTTACCGTAAAGCGTATGGGCGACGTGATGAACTCGATGTACTTGTCCTTGAACACGCTGCGCGTGAACTTGTAGTCGGTCTCGAAGTTCGAGTTCGTGCTGACGGGACAACCCACGTTCATCACCTCCATCCCGTTCAAATCGGCGACCGCGGTCACCTCGAACCCAATGATCAGGTTCGCGTTGTAGCCGCAGGTTCCGGCCATGAAGTAGCCGTTCTTGAAGATCGCGAAGCTCGTCTGGAAGTTGACGCTCGAGACGCTGCCCTGCCACTCCCATAGGTGCTGCCCGACGTAGAAGGTCGCCCCCATGATCACATCCTGTGTCTGGCCCGCGTGCTTGAACTTCACGTTCAAATCGACCGAGGTCCCGTCGGCCAAATACTCATAGAAGTGGGAAAGCTGATCGATCGCGAACGTGACGGTGGCCGTCACCGTCTTTCCCGCCGGAACCGTCACGTTGACCGGCTTCATCGTGATGCCGGCCGGCAAACCTTCCGCCTCCAGCACGCCGGCGGCATCGCCACCCGCGTTGATCAACTCCACCTGGCCGGTGAACGTCTGGGGCACGCCCGGCTGCCAGACGATGTCCGTGATCACCGTGATGTCCCGGTCGATCGCAATCGGGATCACCCCGATCGCGATGCCCTCGAACATCCCCGAGACCGGCACCGAGATCGACCACGGCCGAAGGCCGGGACCGAACCCCCCGCCCCGCACCGAGAGCTTGTCGCTCTTCGGCCCGGCGGTGAAGCTGAACAGGTCGAACTTCGGGCTGAAGCTCAGGGTGATATCGACGTCCTGACCCGCCTTCGCCCGGATCGTCCACGGCGCTTTGAGGGTTTCCGCGCCGACCCTACGAGTTGCAATCTGAGCCTGCCGAACCGCTGCGCGCATAACGGTTCCGTCGAACGCCGTGATGCGCTTGATCGCGAACGGGCTCTTGGCGCCGAGTGCGGCGGTGACAGGCCCGTCGTCCGGCGCCACGAGGTGGAGGGTGCAGGTGACCGTTTGCTTGTCCCACACGTCGGGAAAGCGGAGCGGGTTGGGCGTGTACTCCACGGTCAGCGGCTCGGTTTGGCTGGCAGCGATCTGCCCCCACCCGGTCGGGCTCTTCGCGCCCGGCTTGGTCACCGGAGGTTGGAACACAACGTTCGCCAGCCGCGCCTGCATTTTGGGCGAGAAGAGGCTATCCAGAGAGAACCGGTTGGATTTGCCGGCCTTTACCGACTTTGCGGCGGCGGCCAGCAGGTCGGGCCGGTGCATGCGCAGCCAGCCGACGGTAACGAGGCCGGCGTCCGTGGCGATGCCGGTGACCTTGAGCTTCTCGCCTTTGCGCGGTACAGGTTGGGCTGCGCCGACGGCGACGAGGCAGGCGAGGACGAGGAGGGCGAAGAGCTTGAATCGCATGGCGGTCACTCCTAGATATGCGGTTCGCGAGGGCCGATCCTTCAGGTCGGCGGCGGTTGTCACGCGGGGCAAGCCTATTTGTCGCGCCGGGAACCGCCGCGCGCTATCCTAAGGC
Source organism: Fimbriimonadaceae bacterium (assembly GCA_035295605.1). Classification (GTDB taxonomy): domain Bacteria; phylum Armatimonadota; class Fimbriimonadia; order Fimbriimonadales; family Fimbriimonadaceae; genus DAIDHV01. The sequence goes on from DATGIR010000463.1 coordinate 2,559, forward strand.
GGCTTGAGACGGCTTCTTTGGGGTTGGACGATCGGGCTCGGCGTGCTCTCCCTGGCGGTTTGGCGGCTGCAGCCGGCGCCGGATGCCGACGGCCGGCGCGAGGTCGTTTGGGTCAGCGACGACAACCCGACGCGCCAAGCCCAGCTCGCGGTGTTCGAGCGCCAGGACCCCCGGTTCCGGGTGACCCTGGACCCCGACAATCAGGGCGTCGAGAAGGTCATCGTCCAGTGCCTCGCCGGGGTCGGGCCGGACCTCGTGGACGCCTATACCGCCTTCGATATCGCCGCCTACGTGAAGTCGGGTGTGGTGGTGGACCTCACCGACGAGCTGCCCAAGCTCGGCATCGACGTCAAGTCACAAACCTTCCCGGGAATCCAAGGTGCGGCGATCTACGACGGCCGGGTCTACGGCGTGCCCGCCGATCTCTCGGTCGACGGGATCTGGATTCACCGCGATCTGTTCCGCCAGGCCGGCATTCAAGAGCCCCACGGCCCGTGGAGCTGGGAGCAGCTCGCCGAGCTGGCCCAAAAGCTCACGGTTCGCGACGCCGAGGGCCGGATCGTGCGGTACGGGCTGCTGTTCGATTGGAATTGGAAGGTCTTTTTCGCCACCTACGGCGCCCGCGTCTTTTCGCCGGACGGCAAGAGCTGCCTTCTCGACCGGCCGGAGGCGATCCGCGCGATCGCGATGATGCACGACCTCGCCTACAAGTACCGGGTAACGCCGACCGCGGTCGAGCAGGCTTCGATGGCCGGACAGGGCGGCTGGGGCTCCGGCTCCATCGCCTGGTTCGGCGCCAAGCGCGGGGCGATGGCGCTAGGCGGGCGCTGGTGGCTGGCGAGCCTGCGAAGCTACCCCGGGCTGGACCTGGGCGTCATCGAGTGCCCGAACGGGGGCTTCCGCCGCTTCTTCGGCTACGGTCGCGCCACCCTGCTCACCAAGCAGGCAAAGAACCGCGAGGGCGCGCTCGGCTTCCTCAAGTGCCTCGCCACCGCCGAGTACAACCGCGAGGTGAATCAGGACGCCGACGGCGTCGGCGGCTTCCGAAAGTTCGTGACGGACGCGGACCTCGCGTACGACCCCGCCCATCCCGCCGAGCA
>DATGIR010000464.1:0-3498 GCA_035295605.1 Fimbriimonadaceae bacterium
GCCCGATCCCGGCGCCCCCCTCTTCAACTACATCGGGTCAGGCTGCCCACGATGTAGTTGAAGAGGGGGGCGCCGGGATCGGGCGGGGTGGTATCGGCGGGGGCGGGGGCGCCGGCCCGAAATAGATCCTGAACTGCGAACACCATGCCGCCGCAGAGCCCATCGCTCGCCTTGCCCAATCTGAACTGGTGCCCCAGAACCGAGATCGTGTAGTTGGGCGCCGGCGGCCAGCGGTTGTTGTCGAAGTGGAATCCGTTCCTGGTCGGCAGGAAGCCGGGCACGCGTGCGCTCTCCGGTTGGGGAGCGCTCAACGTCGCAAGAAGCGCAAGGGCAATGGAGGAGGTCATCGTCGCTTCCGTTCGTTAGTGTATCGTCGGTTTGAACCCATGAAACGACGACCCGACTTCCACACCGACATCACGCGCCGCGAAGCCCTTGGCGGCTTGGCGGCGCTGCCGCTGATGGGAGGGATGCCGGCGCGGCTTCAAGGCCCCGCCCACGGTCAGGTCGTCCGCGAACGCGACCCCGAGAACCTCGAGTATCCGTTCGAAACGCTCAAGTCGTACATCACGCCCAACGAGGAGTTCTATGTGCGGAGCCACTTCAAGGTTCCGACGTTGGAGGTTGGAAGTTGGAGGTTGGAGGTTGGTGGCGCCGTAGCGACGCCGCTCAACCTGACGTTCGACGACTTGGTGAAGCTGCCGGCCAAGACGGTGACCGCGACCCTGGAGTGCGCCGGCAACAGCCGCGTATTCCTCGCGCCGACGGTCTCCGGCGCTCAGTGGGAACTTGGCGCCGTTAGCAACGCGGAATGGACGGGAGTTCCGCTCTCGGCGGTGCTCGAGAAGGCGGGAGTCTCGGCGGGAACCGTCGAGGTCATCCTGGTCGGCGCAGATACGGGACTGATCAAGACGGACCCCAAGCCGCCGAACGCGATCCACTTCGCCCGGAGCATCCCGATCGCCAAGGCGATGGCGCCCGAGGTGCTGCTCGCCTACAAGATGAACGGAGAAACCCTTCCCCTGTCTCATGGCTTTCCCGTCCGGGCGCTTGTCCCGGGATGGTACGGAGTTGCCTCCGTGAAGTGGCTCACACGGATCGTAGCGGCCAAAACGCCGTTCAGCGGCCACTTCCAAACCGTCGACTACGCCTATTGGGAGGAGCGGGACGGCATCCCGAACCGCGTGATGATCACCGAGATGCTCGTCAAGGCCGAGATTTCCCGGCCGACCGTCCATGAGCTGCTCAAGCCGAGCACGAAGTATTTGGTGACCGGCGCGGCCTGGACCTCGACCGGCGATATCGCGAAGGTCGAGGTCTCCGCGGACGGTGGCGCGAGTTGGGCAGACGCTCGTCTGACCGGCGAGTCAAAGCCGTTCACGTGGCGCCTGTGGGAGTTCGAGTGGACCACTCCGGCGACATCTGGCAAGCACACCCTGATGTCCCGGGCGACGGATTCGAGCGGCCGGACCCAACCGATGACGCGGGACGCGAATCGCGCCAACTACTTGATCAACCACGTGCTGCCCATCGACGTGATCGTGCGCTAGCCGAAATGGTTCAGGATGCTCCGGGAGGGTCTCACTAGCCTCCGGTAGCGTTGAGGAGGTCGACGAGATACTGCTTCCAGATCGCGGCGATGGTGTGGGTGCCGTGGCCGCGCGTCTTGTCGGTGATCGGCAGCAGGATGAACTTTCCGCCCTTCACCTTCGCGATCTCGCGCTCCATAATGCCGAGCTCCGGCGGGTTGATGAAGTCGTCCGCCGAGTTGATCGCGACGAGCGGCGCCTTGATCTGGTCGAGCTTGGCGGAAGGATCGTAATCCTCCGAAGCCGAGACTTGGTACAGCAGGTCGTTGGCATCGGTCGTCTTCAGGCGGGCGGCGCGGCCGTCCTCGAGCACCTGGTCGGCAGCGACACGCGTCGGCGCCTGCCGCATCATCTGAAGCGGGCTGCTGCCCATGAGGGTGAGAATGTCGAGCGCATGGGCCAAGCCGTGCGGCTGTGTCGTGTACTCGCCGTCCTTCCACTCGGGGTCGGTCTTGATCGCGTCGACGATCATCCGCCGCGTCATCCGGTTGCGGCCGGCGATCTCCACCGGCAGGCTGGCCAGCGGCATGAGCGCGTCCATGAAGTCGGGGTAGGTCTCGCCCCACACCCAACTCTGCATCCCGCCCATCGAGGTGCCCATCACCAGCCGCAGGTGGTTGACCCCCAGGTGCTCGGTGATCAGACGGTAGTCCAACTTCACGATGTCGTCGTAGCCGTAGTGCGGGAACTTGGCATGGAGCCCGTCGCTCGGCTTGCTGGACATGCCGTGGCCGAGGGCGTCGGGCAGAATCACAAAGAACTTCGTGACGTCGAGCGGCTGCCCGGGGCCGAAGAGTTGGCCGGCGAAAACCGGCACCTGGAACTGCTTTCCGCTCCCGCCGGTGCCGTGCATGATCAGCACCGCGTTGGTGGTCTTCCCGCTCCCGTCCTTCTGCGGCGTGCCGTAGGTATAGGCGTGAAGGTTGAGCTTGTCCAGCTTCTCCCCGCTCGCGAACGTGTAGTTCTCGATCGTGAAATCGGTTTCCGCGGGCTTCGGGAGGCTGTTTCGCTGGGCGGCCATGACAAGGGCGAGGGTCGTGAGCATCGCCCGGCGAGATTACAGCATGGGGCTCGGGCCGCAAGGCCGAGCCCCGCGTAGGCGCCGGTAACGCCCGGCGCCGGTGGCGCACGGGTCGCTGACCCGTTGAATGTTTCGGGCAAGGCCGCGTGCGGAATTACCGAGCTCCGGGCTTGCCAGACGGGGTTCTGCGCTCCGCGCGGACTGATCCCGTCCAACAATGCGCCCCCACCTTGCCGGGCCCAAACGAGAGCATCACCTTCAAGTTCGGGTCGGTTAGGAAGATCGAATATATCAGCCAGCGCGTCGACAAAGTTTGACCCGGCGCCAACGTAACCACCTCCGACTTAACCGCCGTGGCGGGGGAGATCGTCCCCCCTCCATTGGCGGACGATGACTCGGCGCCGGGCCATTTCTCGAGGGTGATCGATCGGTCACCGATGTTCCGAACGGTAATGGTGATCGTCGACTCTGGCTCGGCGGGTTGCGTTGCGTGAATTGGCGAACCGCTTGCAATCTGGGCCCCCGGCTCGATCCAGGCTTGGAGCGGCGCGTCCCAGTTGCCTAGAATCTTTTGAAGTTGCGTCGTCCTGTCTGTAGGGTCCGAGATGCCCGCCACAGCTCTCCAGGCGGCCAGAGATTCCTGCGAATCGAACGGGAAGGAAACCCCCGTCCGCTGTTTCAGCGCGCGCTGGGCCCAAAGCCTGGGCTCGTCTACATCCACTTCATCCCGCGTACTGACGCTGCCGCCGGACAGGCCGCAATCGAGCATTACGATCAGCAACGGAATGGCGGAAGAGCTTGGCGACCGTTCCAACTCCCGAGCTGTTTCGGAACCCAAACTCGCTAGCGTGTAGCCCACCTCATCGAATCAGTTCGCCGGTGCGCGCG
>DATGIR010000465.1:0-8878 GCA_035295605.1 Fimbriimonadaceae bacterium
CCTATAAGGTCACCGCCGTGTCTGTCGAACGGGTCTGAGCGCGCCATCGGGCATACTCCCATTCGGCGTCTATGGGACTCGGAAAGCAGATTCGACTGAACCGCCTCTTCTCCCACCCTTCCGGCCGGCTGTGCTCGGTAGCGGTGGACCACTTCGTCGGCTACGCGGAGGGGATGCATCCGGGCTTGGCCGACCTACCCAAGACTCTCGCTGAGATCGTTGCCGGAAGACCGGACGCGGTGACGATGCAGAAGGGCGTGGCCCTGACCTGCTGGGCGCCGCACGCGGGGAAGGTGCCGATGATCATGCAAGCCGGCTGCTGGACGGTCGACGAGCGGATTCTCGAGATTCTGACCGATGCCGAGGAGTGCGTGGTGAACGGGGCGGATGCGATCGCGATCGCGATCGGCGTTCGGGGGCCGAACGAGGGCAAGTACATCCGGCTACTGGCGGAGGGGGTGACGGCGGCGGCAAAGTTCGACCTGCCGGTCATCGCGCACGTCTATCCGAAGTCGTTCGGGCCGGAGGGGGCGAAGATCCTCCACGACGCCGAGAATATCGCCTGGGCGACCCGCGTGGGGATCGAGTGCGGCGCCGACGTGATCAAGGTCGGTTACACGGGTGACGTTGCCTCGTTCGGCCAAATCGTGCGTAGCTGCCCGGTGCCGGTGGTGGCGGCAGGTGGTCCGAAGACGGAAACCCTCGAGGCCGCCCTTCAGGCCATGCAGGAGGTTGTCCAGAGCGGGGCTCGCGGCGCGACGATCGGCCGGAACGTGTGGGGGCACGGCAACATTGGCCAAGCGCTGGCGGCGTTCAAGGCCGTAATCCACGACGGCAAGAGTCCGTCGGAAGCCATTCGGTTGGCCGGCGGATAGTCCGTGACGAGCGGCTTCGACGTTCTTGGGATCGGCGTCGTTTCCATCGACGATCTGCTCTACGTAGACGCCTTCCCAGCGCCGGACGAGAAGGTTCCGGTCCGGCGAACCGAGCGGCACTGCGGAGGGTTGACCGGGACCGCGCTGGTGGCGGCAGCGAAGCTGGGGGCGCGGTGCGGTTTCGGGGGGCTCCTCGGCTTCGACGAGCTATCGGCGACGGTGGAGGCGGCGCTTGCGCGGCACGGGATCGATTTGGGCCCCGCGATAAGGCGCGACGATGCCCGCCCGGTCCACGCGGTCATCGTCGTCGGCGAGGCGGGCAACACCCGGAACATCTTCTTCAATGTCACCGCGCCGGTGGGCTCGGACGTCGCCGGCCCTTCCGAGGACGTGATCCGGGCGACCAAGGTGCTCTTCATCGACTCGGTAGGGGTCGACGGCGCGCTTCGCGCGACGAAGATAGCCCGGGCCGCAGGCGCCGCCGTGGTCGCCGACTTCGAGCACGACGAACACCCGCGCTTCGAGGAGTTGATGGCGCTGGTCGACCATCTCGTGCTGTCCGAAGGGTTTGCGCGACGCGTGACCGGCGCGAGCTCGGGACGCGACGCCGTGCCGAAGCTGTGGAACGAGAACCGGAAGGCGGTGGTCGTCACCGGGGGCGTGCAAGGTGCGTGGTTCACCGCCGACGGGATGGACGTCGAAGCTCAGGCTGCATTTCCCGTCAGCGTTGTCGACACGACCGGTTGCGGGGACGTGTTTCACGGCGCCTACGCCGCTGCCCTGGCCGCCGGTCAGCCGCTTGTGGAAAGGGTGAGATTCGCCGCCGCGGCCGCGGCGCTGAAGGCGACCCAGCGAGGCGGGCAGGCGGGTGCGCCGACGCTAGCGCAGGTTCGGGATCTCCTGGATCGAACCGTGATTTAGCGCTCGCGACCCCTCGCGTGAAGCCCCACCCACACGCTCGGCGGGACGGCGAAGTAGAGGGCGAGCAGGACGTGCAGGGCCAGGCAGGCATACACGTTGACGAATGCGATGCCGGTTAGAAGCGAGTAGGCGCTCGGACCGATGAAGTACTGCTTGCGGAGGCCGTGGGCGAACTCCTGGGTCTCGCAACTTGGCCCGAGCAACTTTCGCCGGCGGATATAGGCGGTGAGCAAGTTGAAGACAAGGGCGCACACCACAAAGGTCGCGCTGTAGAACGCGGCGGCGGCCGGAGCGTGTGAAGTCATCAGGTTCTGCGCGAATACCGCCGTGGGGAACGGCACGAACGTGATGAGCAGGAGGAGAGCGCCGTTGACCACCTGAAGCCCGTCGTCCGTTCGCGCCAACAACTTGAAGATTCGATGGTGGTTCATCCACATGATCCCAATCGACATGAACGAGAGCACGAACGCCAGGAACTGCGGCCAAAGCTTGAGAAGCTCGTGTCCAAGTGACTGATCAGGCCCAAGAGCCGCCGGCACCTTGATTTCCAGAACCAGCAGCGTGATCGCGACGGCAAACACACCGTCGCTGAGCGCCTCGAGGCGGGCGGATTCCTTGATCTCGGAAGGCATGGTCAGGTTTCAGGTGTCAGGTGGAGGGTGGAGGTTGGCCGCTATCGGAGGACCACATAGAGAGCGTCTTCGGGGAATCTGAACCGCACTCCGCCGGCGACGGGTTCCAGGGTTAGGGTCTTTACCGCGTTCCCGTTTGCGTCGAGCGCCTGGGCCATTCGGAGGCCCGGGTTCTTGATCGTCACCGTCAGGTGGGATTTGACGATCTGCCACGGCGAGGCGCCGACATCGAGGATGCGACGCGCGTCGGCGGTCTTCTTGCCTACTGAAATCTTCAGGGCCCGCTCCTTCCAACCGGTCGGCCGGGATTCGGTGCCGACCTGGACCAGAACCTTATGGGAGTTGGCGATCGGCGTATCGTCGAGGGCGGCGACTGCCACGGCCGCGTAGCCGTTCTCGCACGCAATATCTACGTCGCTGAGCTTCTGCTCCCCAGCTTTGCCTAGAAAGCCGGCAGCGCCCTGAAGCTTCGGGGCATCCACATGAAACACGCCGTGCGCGATGTCGGTCGCCGTTTCGCCGGTCATCCCGCGAACCACTTTGGCCTGGTGGTCGATGTATTTTTCGAGCAGTGCCACCCGGCTCTTGGCGGGATCGCCTCCGTACTTCACTTCCACGCGACCCACCAAGAACGCCAGGGGGTCGACCGCGGCCCGGTACGGCGTGCCCGCCGGCATGGCGCCTGCGTCGCGATTCGGATCCCACGCGCCTTCCTCGGCAATCAGCGGCAGCCTTCGGGCGAATACGTCTGCCGTCGAACGCTCTTCGTGTACGACCGGCGAACTTTCCTTCACGTAGCCAAGGCGATACGCTAGGGCCGCGGCCGGAAACTGCCCGAGCGTCGTCGGAATCGCGTAGGTCCACTTGCTCGTTGGCGGCTGCCACTCCTCCACACCGGTGCAGAACCAAAAAAAGGTTCCGAGGCCGGTGAGCGAGGTCTGGGCGGAGACGATCAGGGGCGCTTCGGCTTCGTAGTGCGAGGGCGGTACCCAAAGGCTCTCGGGAAGGATGAACGGATGGCCGACCACCTGGCGGATCCCGAGGGGCGAGCCGATCGGATCGGTGGTCCAGGAGCGGGACGTGTAGACCTGGCCGGCGAGTATCTGCCAGCCGACGTTGAGGCCGTTGTGGACGCCCCCGAAGTAGTGATTCTTTCCCTCCACCTCGTCGGCCAAGTAGCTCCATCGCTCCGCGTCGTCGAGGATCACCTGATCGGCGGTGCGCCAGTTGCCCGCGTTGATGAGCTGCTTGCAGCCGAGCTCCTCGCGCAGGTAGCGGGTTATCTCCCGGTTGAAGTTCGCCATCGTGTCGGCGGTGAACTCGGTCTGGTCGGCCAGCCGGGCTTCACGGCCGGCCCCGTGCCCCTTCACGTTCCGAGCCTGCTCGGTGAGCTCCCACGTGATGAAAAGCCCAGGCTTGCCGTTGGCGAAGTCGTCGTCGTCCGCCTTGTAGCCCTGCCACGCGGCCATTGCTTTGTCGAAGGAGTCGTACTTCTTGAGCACCCACTCGCCGAATAGCTTGCGGAGGTTCTCCTTGGCCTGCCCCTGAACCGACTGCATGGTCCAGAAGAACATGCTGTCCTCGTTTTGAAGCTGGATGATCGCAACGGCGGGATCCTTGGCCAGCGGGATGCCCGTGTACGGGTTCGTGTCGGCGTAGATACGCTTGAGCCATGCCTTGTAACCGCGCTGCAGGGCGGGATCGAAGAAGAGGAGTCCAGTCAGGTTGCCGTTGCCGGAGTCGGCGACGCCCCAATTCTTTTTTGCGTGGGCGGAAACTGCCCAGTAGGGATCGATGAGGGCGTAGATGCCGGCCTTCTTCATGGCGGCGACGAGTCGATAGATTTCGTCGAGCTCGGCCTCGTCGACGTCGGTCACCTTCGACTCCTCGCCCTTCGGTTCGATAGCGCCGTGGAGACGAACGATGTTCACGCCGCGCTTGGCAAGGAATCTGGCGTGGTGCTCCAACACCTCCTGGCTGTTTTGCTCGTGCGCAAGTCGCTGAACATAGTCGCAACCGCCCCAGAATCGAATCGGTTGCCCGTCGCCCCGAACGAAGCCGTTCCCGTCCTTGCTTAGCCTGATATAGCCGTGCTCGCCCGCCTGCTTTTCGTTCAAGGAACGGAGGTCGAGAAGGGCGTCGGGCGAAAAGTCGTCCCGGCCCGGGTTGAACGGCCAGGTGGACCCGGGCGCATCGACGATCGTATCGGTTGCGCTCTCGCCCGGCTTGTACTGAAAGTTGGGCTGGAAGGCGCCGGTTGTGAGGACGAAGCAGTCGACGGCGGCGAACCGCTTGTCGTTGAGTGAGCTTCCTCCCAGCACGAATTTCAGCGTGTGGGCGCCGGCCGAGAGCGGTAGCGGATCAAGCCTGTACCACGTCATGGTGCGCGCGTCGTGGGTTCCGTCGGCGGCGACGTTGAACCATTGGTGGACCCGAGGCATATAGCCGGTTTTGCCGCGGTTGTCGCGATCTTCAGCGGCAAGGGCGTCCGGGTTCAGCGCTTTCACATCGCCGTGGTCGAGCGTGATGTCGATTCCGGTGCAGGGATTGGCGCGGATCCAGAAGTTATAGGTTCCGGCCGCCGGCACCGAGAAGTCGTATTCCGCCCACCCAACCGGCTTGCCCTTTTCAGAGAAGCTTGCGATCTGGCCACCTCCGGAGAGCTCTTGCCGATCGACGGCGTCGAACCACGCGTTGCGAAACGTCTCTGAGCGGGTGGCGCTCTCACCCTCGATCCAAATGAGGTCGGGTGCGGCGCCGTGAAGGTGGAACAGGGCGATAAGAGTGGACAGGAGCAGCATAGTTGGCGGCTACTTCAGGACAGCCTTGTCGGTCGCGGGAGTTCGAGTGGGCGTGCGGGGAAGTTCGTCGAGCAGCGATGCGAGGCCGGCAATCTCCGCCCGGTGACGGCTGCGGGCAATACTTTCGGGCCCGAACTCCCTTTCAACCAGGCCGTAGATCTCTTCCGCCTCGCCGGCGAAGCGCGGCGGGCTTGGCAGCGTGGAGGCGATCCGCCGGTGAACTAAGGCGAGCATCGCCGGATCGTGCCGGCCGCTGCGCCAAAAGACAATGCCGAGGAGGTCGAGAACCGAACCGAGCATCCAACTCGCGCTCATATCGATTCCCCGTGCGAGCGCGCTTCGCAGCAGAATCTCCGCACGCTCGAGGTTGCCGCGCCGCAATTCGACTTCGCCCAGGTTGGCCATGCAGCAGGCCGCGCCCACATGGTTTTCCAACTCCTCGGCGTAATCCAAGCCTCGCTGGGCGTAGCCGGCGGCGATGTCCAGGTTCTTCTCCTCCAAGGCCAGGTCGCTCAAGTTGCAAAGGCAGGGCACCGCGCCCTGCTTGTTATCCGACCGGCTGGTAACGCGGAGAGCCTCCTCCAAGACCGACTTGGCATTCTCGAGCTCGCCGGTGAGAATGTGCAGGTATCCGAGGTTGGAGAGCGTGCGGGAGAGTATCTCGTCTTCGCCGTGGGCGCGCTCGTACGGCACGACCTCTTCGAGCGCCTTGATCGCGTCGGCGTTCTTGGCCTCCGCCATGTAGAGCAGTGCCAGGTTGTTGAGGGCCTTGGAACGCAGGAGGTGGTCGCCGAGCCGTTCCGCCGCCTCGATGGCCTCGGAAAGGCTTTCGCGGGCTTCGCCGAAAAGGCCTAAGTTGTAGTTGAACAGACCGATCGCATTCGTGAGGCGGGCCCGAGCCCGGTCGTCCTCGGGCCCGGTGCAAAGCGCGAGGCACCGCTGCATTGTCCGGTTGCCCTCGGCGTAGGCGCCGACGAACTGCCAATGCTCCGACATAAAGAGCGCGAGTTCGGCGGCTTCGGCGGGTGCGCCGGCGGCGACGAAGTAATCGATGGCGCGGCCAAAGTTCTTGGAGTCGGGCAGGAGGCGGTCGCGGCCGACGCTGCTCGATTTCTCCCGAAAATGCTCGGCGTGGGCACGCTCCAAAGCCTGAAGCGCGGGCGAATCGTTCCATTTCTCACGGGCGTACTCCCGAAAGGTTGAGCTGAGCCGGTAACGCATCGCCGATTCGGACTCTTCCGCCACGAGCAAGCTCTTCTCGACGAGGGAATCGATGTGGTCGATCGCATTGTAGGGGTCGACCTTCGCCGCCGCTACCTCGGAGTCCGCATTGCCCAGCCCTTCGGCCGCTCGCTCGAAAAGGTCGCAGACGAGTTCGGCGGACTCGAGGTCGAACGATCCTTCGAACTGGGTGGCGCACCAGGCGAAGCGCTGCTCGCTAGGCCCGAGGGAGTCCCAACTCCAATCGAAGAGCGCCTTCAGCGAGTTCTGCGAACCCTCCTGGCCGAGGATGCGGAACCGATTGGTGAGGCGAGCCTCGATCTGCTCGGGCGCGAGGGAGCGCACGCGCAGGGCCGCCATTTCCAGAGCGGCGGGGATCCCGTCGAGCTGGCTGCAGATGGCGGCGATCGAGCGGGCGTTTCGAGGGGTGACCTTGAAGTCGTGGCGGGCCATCGTGGCGCGGCTCACGAAGAACCGCACGGCCGGAGACGACTCGATGGCCTCGACGTCGGCGCCGCTCCGGGGAATGGCCAGCGGGAGCAGCCGAAACACTTGCTCGCCGGCGAGCTTGAGGGTGGTCCGGCTGGTGACGAGGACGGTGATTCCTGCGCCCGCCTGCACAACGCGTTTGACGAGCGGGGAGATAACCGCCGCCAGGTGCTCGCACCCGTCGAGGACGATGCAGGCTTCGCGCGGGGCGAGCTCGGCGGCGAGCGATTCGACGCTGACGGAGGCCTCAGCCCGAAGGCGCAGCCCGGCGCTGATAACGCCCGGCAGGTGCTCTTCGGCACGCGTCCCGGATAGGTCGACGAAGTGTGCCCCGTCCGGGGTCCAAGGGGTGAATCGACGGGCGGCCTCGACCGCGACCCGACTCTTGCCGGCGCCGCCGGGGCCGACGATGGTCACGAGGTTCTGCCGGTGGAGGAGCTGAGCGAGATCCTCGAGCTCGCCCTCCCGGTACATGAACTCGGTTGCGTACTGGGGAAGGAAGCCGGCCGACGCGTTCAGCGAGGCGATCGGTTCGAATTGATCGTCGCCCCCTGGCGCGGTGAGTTGGTAGACCTCCACGGTCTCGGCGAGGTCCTTCAGGCGGTGCTTGCCGAGCGCGGCCACGCCCAACTCGGCGCCCGTAAGGTGCCGGGCGACGGCGCCGGTCGCGAGCATTTGGCCGGGCTGGGCGGCTGCCCGAAGCCGGGCGCAGAGGTTGACCTCGGGACCGTAGCAGTCGCCGGCACGGTCCTCAACGCTGCCGAAGTGGAGGGCGCCCCGAACCCGTATGGGGCGGGAGAGAGCCCACTGCTCCGATTTGATCGCGAGATGGAGTCGAACCGCGGCGCGCGCCGCGTCCTCGGCGGAATCGAAGACCGAGAACGTGCTGTCGCCTTCGCCCCGTGCCTTGATGAGCCGGCCGTTATTGGCGGTCACGGTCTCCTCCACGATGGCATCGTGTCGGGCGATCGCAGACGCCATCGCGGCCGCGTCCTCTTGCCAGAGGCGCGTCGACCGCTCGACGTCGGTCATCATCAGGGCACGCAGCACCCAGTCCACGTAACCCCATTGTAGTACCGGGGTGATCGCGATTCGCGACCAAAGGCGCGGCCTTAATGGATCCGGCCCCTATGGGCGGCCGACAGGATAGCCGATGCCGACGAAGAAGCTGAAGCGCTGGGTTGCCTGCGCTACGAAGCCGACCGTGGTGGTGAAGCCGGGGCTCGCGTACTGGATTCCGTACGCTTGCGAGCCATAGGGAAAGTGCTTGAGGCGGGTGTCCGCCTCCGCGATCACCTTGAACGGGCCGCCCACGTTGAAATCGGTTCCGGCAATGGCGTTGCCGTCGAGTCCCGAATCGGAGCTGAACGTGACGGCGCGAGCACCAAGGTGCAGCCGCACACCGCGTACAACTTCTTTACTTCCGATCAGGGTCGCGGTCGAGAAGTTGCCGCCTCCTTGGAGCGACGTGCCGATGAGCGCAACCGCCGGCCGGTTGGCGGTCTCCGTGAGCAGCCCCTCCTTGATGAAGATTCCACCTTGGTCGTTATGCGTCGGGCTCGTGAACTCGCCGACGTAGATTGCCCCGAACTCGAAGCGGTCACTTAGGGCGTAGGTGGCGCTCACCGGATAGAAGCTGGTGGTTGTCGAGTTGACGAGTTGGCGGTTGAAGAAGGAGGCGTTGATCTGGAACAGGCCCTTCTTGTCGGTGTAGGCGGTCGGGTTGATGATGAGCCCGCCGGGGCCGTAGAGGGTCTGTCCGTGCGCAGCACCTGCGAAGGCGCAAACGGACAGCAAAAGCAACAGTCGTGTACGCACAGCACGGGCAGTTTAGCCCAGTGGAAAGCGCAAATCGCCATATGGAGCGCGGCCATCTTGGCCGCCTCCAGACGCGGGCTGGAGGCCCGTGCTCCAGAGGGGCGGCGTACAATCGGTGGCG
>DATGIR010000466.1:0-22969 GCA_035295605.1 Fimbriimonadaceae bacterium
CCGAAACACACGCGCCTCCTCCCGGAACGGGTCGTGATCGAACGATCCGGCGATGCCGTAGCTCATTTGGCCCTGCGCTACGCAGTTCAGGAGCATGTCCTTGGAACCCGGCGCCGCGAGCTTCGGCAGAAACTCGGGGAAAACGCCCGACCAGAAGAGCAGGAAGTCGCCTACGTGCTGGTGTACGTCGCGCTCGGCCTTGAAGCTTTGGGCTCGAAGCCGGATATCGCCGTACTCGAGCATCTCGGCGACGCTCGTCACCCGCCGCCCTTCCGCGTCTCGAATTGAGAAGAGCTGGTCTTGGTGCAGGAAGCGCGTGAGCAGGTTCACCAGATATTGCTCGACCTCCGGCACTTCCTCATGCAGGGAGCCGCGCAAACTCTGCTGAAAGTAGACCTGAATGGTTTCGGGTGCTTTTTCATCTTTCATGAGCATTGGTCTCCGTTGGGTTAGTAGACGCTCTTACTCCATCCTTTGCTCTATGAATCCTTAACATCCCGCGTCGGTTTGCTGGTTTTTAAGGCGTGGGTTTCAGGTTCGAAGACTCTTTTCGCAAGAGCAGCCGTGATGAAACCCGGCAAAGAAACCGTCTGAAAGAATATGAACTGCCCACGTTGCGGACAGCCGCTGGTGCCGGGTGCGCCGGCATGCCCCCGATGCGGGCAGCCCTTTATGCAAGCCGCGATGCCGCAAGGCGCCGGCGCGGCCGCCGCCGCAATGCCGAATCAGAGCTTTGCGGGCGCCTATGTGCCGCCCCCCACCAAGCGCTGGCCGTGGGTGGTGGGCTCCGTGCTCGCCGGCGTGCTCGCCATCGCCGGACTGCATAAGGTCGGGTTGCTTCGCCTCGCCGGGGGGGCGCCGAAGTCCAGCCTCCAGGCCAACGCTTCCGCGCCGCCGCCGATTCTCCACCAGGGCGCAAACGCTCCCGCCCCCATCTTGCAGGAGCCGAATCAGGCGCCGCCGCCGATACTTCAAGCTCCGAGCGCCGCTCCTCCCCCGATTCTCAACGACAGCCGCAACGTGGTCTCGATGCCCAAAGACATCGAGGACTGGCTCAAGTGGCTCGAGAAGATCGAGAAGGAAAAGCAGGAGCTAACCTCGACCGAGTCCACGAAGCTCACGACGCTGATCGCCACGCTTCAGGGGGCGAGCGGCTTGAGCGCGTCGGGCGTCGCCGGGATTGCCGACCCGGACAGCAACGTGACCACCGCCCCCGGCATGGACGATGCCCAAAAAGTGGCCAAGGAGATCGTGCAGGAGTGGGCCGCCCTCAAGCGAAAGTTCGACACCTACCCGCCTCCGAAGGAGTGCGTGCCGATCGGTACCGCCTTCGATAACGGCCTCGCCGGCATGTCGGAGAATGCGAACAAGCTTCTCGAGGAACTTGGCGGCATCGCCGCAAAGGCCGAACCGACCCAGGACGACGCCAACCAGGCGATCGGCCACGTCAAAGGCGTGGGCCGAAGCCACCCGCACGATATCGACACCGAGTTGAAGATCACCGACCAGCTCGTGCAGGAGATCTGCGACAAGTACGACACCCGCAAGTGGTTCTCGATCGACACCCACGGTGGCAGCGGCGGACTTCTCGGCGGCCTTGGTGGAATGTAGCCTCGGGCTGAAAACTGGCAGCCTCCAACTGTAAACTCAAGCGGTGAGCGACGTCCACCTCCGGCTTGCCGCTGAGCGAGCGTTGGCGGAGCTCCAGGAAAGGCACCCGCTCCGGCGGACCGCCCACGTCGAGTGGCGCAACTACCGCGTCAGCGCGGGCATGGCGTACTACAAGCTCGGCATCATCGGCCTCAGCCGCCACGTGCTCACCACCGAGGAAGCCGTCGTCGACACCCTCATTCACGAGTACGCCCACCTTCTCGCCTACGAGCGGGCTGGGCACCGGGGCGCCAACCATGGCCCCGCTTGGCGGGCGGCGATGGTCGAGCTCGGCCGTCCGCCCAAGGTGCGCCACAACTACGCCGTCAACCGGAATGCGAAACGCCAGGAGGTCGGCTACCAGTGCCTGCGGTGCGGCGAAACCTTCGTCCGCTCACGGCGGCTGCCCCGGCGGGGCCGGTACGTCCACGCCGGCTGCGGCGGCGCCCTGCGGCTGGCTTTCGTCCGCCCCCGCCCTGAGAAGCCGATAACAGAATCCCCTCCCGACTCGTAGCATCGAATGGAGAACGGAGGCTGGAGTATTGGAGGATTGCCGAGATCCATCCTCCAACTTTGATCCTCCAACCTCCGCCGTAGTATGTGGATAGGCACCGTCGACCACTGCCGCCGAATCGATAGCCGGGCTATCGAAGAGTTCGGCATCCCCGCCCGGGTCTTGATGGAGCGGGCCGGGCAGGCGGTATTCGAAGCGGTCACCGAGCTTCTCCCCAAGGGCGGTGTACTCGGCGTCGTGTGCGGGCACGGCAACAACGGGGGCGACGGCTTCGTCGTGGCCCGCCTCGCGATCGAGCAGGGATACTTCGTCGGCTGCCTGGTCGCCGCCTCCAAAGACCGTCTCTCCGACGACGCGAAGGAGCAGATGGAGCTCGCCGTCGAGAAGGGGGTCGAGCCGATCTTCGTCGAAGACGAGCGATGGGAGCGCAAGCTCGGCTGCATGGGTAAGTGCGACCTGATCGTCGACGCTCTGCTTGGTACCGGCGCCAGATGCGAGGTCAAGGGTCACGTCAAGGCCGCCATCGAAGCCATCAACCGGAGCGGCGCGCCCGTCGTCGCCGTCGACGTGCCGAGCGGGATCGAGGCGAGCAGCGGCGAAGAACTCGGCGAGAGCGTCTGGGCGCTGCGCACGGTCACGTTCGGACTTCCTAAGCCGTTCCTCTTTCAGGGTATCGGCGTCGAGCACGCCGGGTACTGGACCGTCGCCGACATTGGCCTTCCCCACATCCTTCTCTCCGAACCGACCGAGGCCTTCGTCATCGAGAACGACTGGGTCTCCGACCTGCTCCCCGAGCGCATGCGCTGTAGCCACAAAGGGGAGAACGGCTCGATCCTCATCGTCGCGGGTTCCCGCCGCATGCCGGGCGCGGCGACCATGGCCGCCAAGGCCGCCCTCCGCGCCGGGGCCGGGCTTGTCACCGTCGCCGCCGTGCAGAGCGTCTGCGACGCGGTGGCCCACCACCTGCCCGAAGCGCTCTTCCTGCCGCTTCCCGAAACCGAAGGCGCCATCGCCGCCGAGGCCGCCGACCTAATACTCGAGGCGCAAGCCCGCTACGATTCAGCCGTGTTCGGGCCCGGGCTCTCCCAGGCCCTTTCGGTTCATGAGTTTCTCTCCGCCGTCTTCGCCAAGCTCGAGCTGCCATCGGTCATCGATGCCGATGCTTTGAACGCCGTATCCCAGGGCGTCCGTCTACCAGACGTGGAATGCATCCTGACCCCGCACCCCGGGGAAATGAGCCGGTTGCTCGAGTCGAGCGTGGCTGAAATCCAGGTGGACCGGTTTCATGCCGTTAACACCGCCGTCGCCAAGTTCGATCGTGCCGTCCTTCTCAAGGGGCCCTACACCGTCGTCGGCGACCCCGATCAGCCCATGGTCGTGAATCACACCGGAAACCCCGGCATGGCCTCCGGCGGTATGGGCGACGTCCTCAGCGGCGTGATCGCCACCCTCCTCGCCGAGGAGCTGCCGGGCTACTATGCCGGCGCTTGCGGAATGTACTGGCACGGCGCCGCCGGCGACCTGGCGGCCGAATCCATCGGCTGCATCGGTTACACGGCGATGGAAGTCGCGGATCGGCTGCCGGCGGCAAGGGCTAAAATCACAGAACTTTGCGACGGCTGCTAGCTCCGCTTCTCCTCCTCGCGTCCGCCGCACCCGCCTTCGCCGGAATCAACCTCACCGTCCCCGGCCAAGGCCCGTACAAGGTTTGGACGGACTCGAAGCTGCCCGAAGGCGCCCCAAAAGACGCCAAGCTCATCGAGAAGAACCCCAGCCCGGTCGAGCTGCCCGCCTCCGGCTACCTCGCGGTGCTCGACACCCAGTCCGGCAATCTGGCCGTCAAGCCCGTTTCCGGGCTTAAAGGCGATGTCGCTCTCACCGACGCGGACTTTGATCGGGTGGGCGAGTTCAAGCTCCAGGTGACCCACGCGGGAAAGCCGGTCCAATCCGCCAGCATCACCGTCAAGAGCGGTAATGCCGCCCAAAACGCCATCCTCGATTCGAGCATGGCGGGCTATCTGAGCTTCTACAGCGTCAAACAGGGAAGCCTCGACATCAAGATTCTGTACGCCTCCAACGGCAAGCAAGCCAAGCCGATGGAGCTCGTCTACGACCTCTCCCGCGCGCGATCCGAGCCGGTCCCGGTCGTTCAGGTGGTGATCTCGGACGAGGTTGCAACCGTCGGCTCCGATCAAGCGGCGGCGAAGACCGCGCCCGGCCAGGAAAATGACGTTCCCGGCGCCACCCCCGCTCCTAAACAGCCGGTGACGACCGGCTCGATCGCCGCCAAGACGCTCGGCTATCTGTTCGGCCTTGTCTTCGTCGGTGGCGTGGGTTACCTCTTCTACTGGCTTTGGAAGGTTCACCCCAACGCGGTGTCGGAAAAGCTCACCGCCCTCGGCGTTCAGATTCCCAAGGATCCGAACGAGGCGATGGATCCCGGCCCGATTCAGCCCGCCGCGCCCCCGAAGCCAGAACCGCCCCAGAAGATCATCTTGGAGGACTCGGACCCCACCCCGCTTGCGCCGACGATGGCCGCGGCCCCGCCCGTCGCCGCGGTTGTGGCGGGCGCACCGGCGCGGCTCGTATCCGATTCCGGCGGCGCGATGAGCGTGCCCGAGGGCACCACCCTCATCGGCCGCGAAGCGACCCTCGGGGTGGCGTTGCCCGATCCCTCCACCCTCAGCCGCCGCCACGCGGAGCTCGTCCGCCAAGGCGACAGCCTTCTCGTCCGCGACCTCGGCAGCACGAACGGAACCTTTGTGAACGGTCGCAAGATCGACGCCGACACCCCGCTGAACATCGGAGACGCCGTCCAATTCGGAGCCGTGCGCTTCCGGGTGGAGGCCTAACCGGGAGGTAACCCATGGGCCGGCTCCTTTTCAAGACGTTCGTCGGCGCCATCGCCGGCCTTCTCTCCTGGATGATCTGGGAGCCGATGGCGCCTCAGGAGCTGCCCACCCCCGAGTGGGCGGCTTGGGAGCTGCGCTTGGAGCTCACCGCCTTCTTCGCCATTGGCCTCATGGTCGGCGCCGTGAACGGCTGGATGAAAGGCTCTAAAGTCCACGCTCTGCGCGAGGGGCTGCTCGGAGGCCTATTCGGCGTGGTTGGCGGCAGCCTTGGCCTTGCCCTCGCCACCGGCCTAATCGGCATGTACGGTCACCAGCCCGGAAACCTGGCCGATCCCCTCCCCATCAAGATCGTCTCTCGTATCCTTGCCCTGAGCCCGATTGCCCTTATGCTCGGGGCCGGCATCGGCGCGAGCACCCTTTCGCTGCGAGGCGTGTTCCAGGGCGCCGTCGGCGGTTTGTTGGCAGGAGCATTCAGCGGCGCCGCATTCGATCTCATCGGCCTCTCCGTGGCCCACGCCATCGTCGCTGCCCGTGGCGCCGGAACCGGAACCGTCGGGGTCGGCGGCCCGTCACGCGCGATCACCTTCGTTCTCTTGGGCGCGACCATCGCCCTCTTCATCGGCCTCGCCGAGCGCATCATGCGATCGGCCTGGGTGCGCCTCTCGCTCGGCAGGAACGAGGGGAAGGAGTGGGTCATCGACCGGCCCCAGGTGCTCATCGGCCGAAGCGAATCCGCCCAGATCCCGCTCTTCGGCGACCCCAATATCGCCCCCGCCCACGCCTACATTCTCGATAAGGGCGGCGGCGCCTACATCCTCGCCGATGCCGGGACGCCGATGGGCGTCTATCTCAACGGCCAACGGGTGAGCCAGGCGCCGCTGTTCCACGGCGCACAGATCCAGGTCGGTAGCACCGTCCTCGAGTTCCTCATGCGCGCCGGCGCCGCTCCCACCCGCGGTCCGGAAGCCTACGCCGGCGCCTATCCCGTGAGCGGGCCCGGTTCGGTTGGCTATGCCCAGCAGCCTGCCGGCGCGCCGATGGGCTTCGCCCCTGCCGCTCCCGCCCCGATGGCGCCACAGCAAACTGCCTACCCCGCGCAACCGATGAACCCGACCGTCGCCGCCCCCGCCCCCCTCCAGCCGACCCAGATGGCGGTGCCGGCAGCGGGTCCGGCCTCGCGGTTCGCCCTCGTCGCCCTGGATGGGCCGCTCGCCGGCCAGCGGTTCTCCGTCAACGGGCCGCTCGAGCTTGGGCGCGAATCGGCCGCGGTGCCCATGGCCCACGACACTCAGGCCTCCCGCCGCCACGCAACCGTCACTCCCGGCTCCTTCGGCGTTACCGTAACCGACGCAAACAGCACGAATGGAACATTCGTGAACGGTCAGCGCGTCACTCAAGCAGAGGCGCGCGCCGGAGACATGCTCCGCGTGGGCCAAACCACCTTCCGGATCGAGGCCGTCTGACCGGAAACGATAGAATAGACCCAGAGCCCATGGACCCCACAACGCGACTCGACCCTAACCGAACGATGCTGACCGGGGCTCCCGGCGTGGTCGACCCGCTCAAGACCCAGGCGATGGGGGCGTTCGACCCCCTGAAGACCAGCGCCATGGCCCCGATGGGCGGCGGCAAGGGGCTTCGTACGGAGATCATCGCAAGCCGCGCCGCCACCATGGCCAACGGCCCCGCCCGCGAGCAGTTCCTGGTCGAGTTCATCGCTGAAGGCGCGGCGCAGCCGGTGGTCGGTGTGCCCGGCGGTACCTCCACGCGAACGCCGCTGAACCTCTGCCTCGTCATCGACCGGTCAGGCTCGATGGAAGGCCCGCCCCTCGACTACGTGAAGCAGGCGTGCACCTACGTCGTCGACATGATGGGGCCGAACGATGTGCTCAGCATCGTCACGTTCGAGGAGACCGTCGACGTGCTCATGCCGCCACAGCGGGTGACCAACAAACAGCTCATCAAGGACGGCATCCAGCGCCTGATGCCCGGCAATACCACGAACCTCTACGACGGGCTTCTCCTTGGCGCCCAGCAGGTCATGGCCTCGCCCGACCCCGGGCGCGCGACTCGCCTGGTCGTGCTGACCGACGGCGACCCGACCGCCGGCATCAAGGACTTCACCGCCCTTGTCGCCCACGCGGGCGAGATCAAAGAGCGCGGCATTACCTCCACGTTCCTCGGCTTCGGGCCCGACTACAACGAGGAGCTCCTCCACGCCATGGCCAAGCGGGCCGGCGGGAACTACTACTACATCCCTCGCCCTGAGCTGATCCCCGAGGTGTTCCGCACCGAGCTGGAGAAGCTCATGACCATCGTCGCCCGAAACCTCCAGCTCGAGGTGAAAACCGCGCGATGGGTCACGATGCGCGCCCCCGGCCTCGGCGATTCCGCCTCGCTGGGCCTCGCCGACCTGGAGCGTGGCTCCAGCCTGCAGCAGGTGTTCGACTTCGAGTTCCAAAACCACCCGCTTGGCTGGTATCGGGTCGCGAGCGGCAAGCTCACCTATGAGGATTTGATCAGCGGTCAGACCGAGTCGGTCGACCTCGACTTCGTGATGGAGTTCACCGCCGATGCGGCCAAGTACTCGGCCCCCGTCGACCCGAAGGTTTCCGGCGCCGCCCAGGTGGCGCTGGCCAGCAAGGCGGTGGAGAAGACCGTGATGGGCATGAAGACCGGGGTGCTCAGCCCGATGGCCGCCGTCGCCGAACTTCAGAAGACCCAGGCCCTTCTCCTGAGCGAAGGGCGAAGCGTCGAGGCCCAGGAAGTCACCATGGCCCTCCGCGCCATCCAAAGCGGCAACGCCGGCGAGGCGGAGAAGACGCTGATGGGCACGATGCTCCACCTCGACCAAGGCAAGAAGCCAACGTAGTCGTCCGGATCGCCTCTCCCTTCGGGAGAGGTCCCCGCGGCGAAGCACGCGGGGGTGAGGGCGTTGCGCCTCCAAGCCTCGTACGCCAGAACCCTAGAAACATGGAAACCTGGCAACCTAGAAACCTGGCCCCATGTACACCCCCAATCACTTCAAAGAGTCCGACCAGGCGGTGATGCAAGCCCTGATCCGAGAGCGCCCCCTCGCAACCCTGGTCGCAAACGGGGAAGGCGGGCTGTTCGCGAACCACATCCCCCTCCTGCTGGAACCCGAGCGCGGCGAGCACGGCACGCTGATCGGCCACGTCGCACGCGCCAATCCGGTCTGGAAGGAAGCCGCCGGCAGCGAGGTCCTCGCCATCTTCCACGGCCCCGAGGCCTACATCTCGCCCAACTGGTACGCCACCAAGGCCGAAACCGGTCGCGTCGTGCCGACCTGGAATTACGCCGTCGTCCACGCCCACGGCCATCTAACGGTTCATGACGACCCGGCCTGGGTCCGTGCCCTCGTCGAACGCCTCACGATCGAGCATGAGTCCGCCCAGCCCGCTCCTTGGGCAGTGACGGACGCCCCCGCCGACTACATCGAGAAGCTTGTCGGCGCCATCGTCGGCATCGAAATCGTCATCGATCGACTGGAAGGCAAGTGGAAGGTGAGCCAGAACCAGCCGGAATCGAACCGGGCGGGGGTCGTGAAATCCTTGCGCGAAGCCAATCTCGAGATGGCTGAGCTGGTGAAATCACGACTGGGAAGGGCGCCGGCTAGCCCGGCGCCCCAGAATTAACCCGACCCCAACCGGGGCGTGGATCTCTAGCTAGTGGCGAACACGTAATTGACGGAATAGGCTCCGGCTCCTACAAACACGATCGTGCCGCCAGGCCGCGATTGAAGAGACTCGACGGACTTCGGACTGACGAATGTCCAAACGGAGGACTTCCACAAATTCGTCCCCATCTGAGTCCACGTCGGCTTGATGTCCAACTTGGCCTTCTTGTATCCAGCGTCGAGCGCCACGTTGTAAATGCAGGTCGAACCGTTGTACACCACCTCGGCCCTGACTCCATTCGAGATATACGCGCCTACGGGGACGATGGTGGAACTGCCGGCGTCCACGACCTCGGTTGTAAATTGTGGAGAACCACCGTTGCACGTGCATATCGCTTCCGCGATCCCGAAGGTGGAGATGTAACAGTAAACGTCAGTCGGCGGCGAACTGCCCTGCCACCAGAAAGTGAAGTCCCCGGTCATGTAGAAGCTTCCCGCGCTTGCCGGAGCCGGATATGTCGACGAATAGCCCGTGTGATTTACCGCGGTCTGTCCAACGGACTCGAGGGCGCTTGTCACGCCAGCGGAAATGGGCGGGTACGACGACGAGGCGGTCTCGTAAGTTTGGATGTTCCCGATGCTCCACGAAAGCCCTCCGGATCCCGGGCTCAAGCTGCTTCCGGACCCGGAAGTGCTGCTTGGCTCGAGGTCCGTCAGAGTAAAAGTCTCGGTGCAACTCGTCGTTCCGCCGCTTCCACTGTTGTACGTCACGGAGAGCGTATCCGACGTAAGCGAACCCGTCGCCTTATACGTCCCGTCCAATTGAGCGACGAGAGAGAGGTTCACCCAACTATCGGCTGCATACAGTGAGTTCCCGGCAGTCCCGTTATTGGTCGAGTCCATTTCGGCCAGCTGGGTGCTGCCTTGAGTCACGGTCGCGACCCCGGTGCCGGACGCGCTAACCGAGGGAGCCGTGTGAAACGACACGGTGACGTAGGTTGGCGCGGTGTCGCTGGGACTCGCCGGCGTCCACGTGATCGTGTAGCTGAAGGTGCCGCCCAAGGTGTAGTTGTCACCCGATGCGGGGCTCGTTAGAGTAATGCTGGGTGCAATTCCCTGCGAGTCGGCGCTCGTGCTGTACGCCGACGAATCAGATGCTCCCGAGCCAGTCAGCGACCCCCAACTTCCTGGTGTGTAGGAGAAGGTTCCTGCACTAGCGGCAGATATGAGAGCCGTGGTGCAAATCAGGAGCGACGCGGCCCTAGCGACGAATTTGACGAACCGAATGCTTGTCAGCATCGAAGTCTCCTTGCCCAGTACATATACCGGGCAATGATACAGGATACAAGGATCTACTTCGCAGGGAGATCCTCTAACCCTTTATGGGCTTAAAGACCTATTACTATATTATTCAATGCGCGACTTATTGCAATTGCCAGGATAAAACTAAATTAACAATCTACTTGCCTGAGGAGCCGGCAGGTGATCCTGCCTGTTGGTTTGGCATTCCCGCAGGCGGCGGCGTAGGCGGGCCGCCCATGTGAGCTTTAGCTGCGGCCTTTTGCTCAGGCGTCATGGGGAGCGTGTCCATGTAATTCTGCCGCTTGACGTCCGACGCCTTGACCTCGGCTTGCGAAGGGGGCGGCCGATTGTTGTAGTCCACGCACCCGATGAGGCAGCCACATATCGCCATGACGACAAGACCGGATATCCAACGGAATCTCAAAATGACCTCGCTTACAACAGGGGCTTGGCCCCATGAATCGTCTGGAAACGACTCATGGGGCGTAACGCACTTAGAAGGGCTCTCCCGGGTAATACCAGCCGTACTCCCAGTTATTGACGGTGATGTCTCCTCTAGGAACGTAGATGTTGTGCCACCACTTGAGGCCACCCCGCACGATCGCTTTGGCGTGCCCGTCCGTAAAGGCGAACGTGCTCACCTTGCTGTAGCGGTACCTGGGGTGCGCCGCGCACTCCCAACCGCCATCCGAGACTCCTTGCACACAGTCGGTATCGATGTTCGGGCTGTAAACGGGTGAACTCGGATTCCAGGAATCGTCGCCGTCGCGGTACACCGTTGCAGGATTGCCCGGCGTCGAGGCGATCGAGCCGATGTATTGGAACTGCCAGTCGACGATCCACGGGTAGTTCCAGCCATCTTGCACCGTGTTCATGCCTTTTTCGGCGAGGAGAACTCGGTCGGCCGGGGTATCGATCCCGGTCGTAGTCAGCGAGGGCAAGATCTGCGAGGCCGGCAGCCAGTCCCCGCTCGCGTAGTTGTCGATGAGGATGAGCCGGTTGACTCCGAACTCGTACCCCTCCTGAGTGTAGTCAGTCTGCGAAGGTATTCGTGGAGCGGCGGGGTCGAGGAAGATTCCTCCCTTGCCCGTACTGACCGTCAAGCCCGAAAACGTGTCGAGCTCCTGGTCGCCGTTCTTGATATACGGGTAGACGGTCGTCGTCCAGCATATGTGGGGCGCGGTAGCAACAAAGTCGTCTCCGGACTGCGCCTGGGCGAAGTAGTCGTCGGCGTCGTTCGTGTACATCAGGTTCGCGAGAGCCATTTCTTTGGTATTGCTCAAGCAGGACGCCTTCTTTGCTTGCATCTTCGCTTGCGCGAAGACCGGGAACAGAATGGCGGCCAGGATCGCGATGATCGCGATCACGACGAGAAGTTCAATGAGTGTAAAAGCCTTTGAGGAGTGCTTCTTCATGCGGGGCCTCTTCGTTGAGTGGGTCGGGGGCTCAGCGAGCCGGAGGAGACGTCGAGTCCCTGACATCAAGGGAGCAGGGGAAGCAGGGCGAGGGGGCCGAGGCCACCCGGCCCTCGACCAGATCGATAAGAATCTGTGCGGCGTTTTCCGCCATCTCGCGCACCGGCTGGCGCACCGCGGTCAGCCGCGGCACGGTCGAGTCGCAGTACATCGTGCTGTCGAAACCGACCACGCTGAAATCCTTCGGTACGCGAAGGCCGGCCTGTTGCGCCGCATCCAGGATGTGGCCGGCCAACCCCTCGTGCCAGGCGAAGACCGCGGTATGGACAGGGTTTGACCGAAACCACTCCGCAACGGGGGGCTCGTTGATCGACCAGACCGCCACGTCCTCCTCGCTGCACGGGAGTCCGTGGCGCTTCATCGCCGTTCGAAATCCGGTGAGGCGAGCCTGTGCGTCCGGCGTCTCCTCCCAGCCATGGTCCAGCACAAACAGAATCCGCTTGTGCCCTAGGCCGGCCAGGTGATCTACGACGAGCTCCGCCCCGCCCTCGTTGTCGCAATGCACGAACGGCACCCCATGCTCCTCGCGTGGCGGCGGCGAATTGAGCGCGACGACCCGTAGCGACGTGTGCTCGAGCTCCTTGAGAATCGCCTCGTCGTGCGGCATCTTGCACCAGATCACGCCGTCCAACCGCCCGTCGCTGATGCCGCGTACCGGCTGCAGGTGCGGAAGCTCGGGCAGAATCGTCAGGCGATAATGGTTCGCGAACAGCCGCTGCGTCACCCCGTCGAGGAGGTGCACGTAGTACAGCGGACCGTCGGCGATGCTCCGCATGTGCTCCCAGACCAAACCGATCGTGTACGTCCGGCTGGAGCGTAGTTGCCTCGCGATCGCATTCGGGTTGTAGTGGAGCTGCTCGGCCGCCGCGCGGATCTTTTCCGCCCTCGCGGCGCCGACCCGGATCGTGGAGCCGCGGCCGTGCAGAACCTTCGAGGCCGACGCGACCGAAACCCCGGCTGCGTCCGCAACCTCTCGCAATGTGGCCCCGTTGCCGCGAAGTAACGCGCGTCGATCCGCCATGATAGACGGATTAATCATAACGCATAAAACCGTTAATCACAGAAATTTTTCCGCGTATTATCCAACCGTGATCCCCCTCCTCGCCCTCGTCTTCACCCACCAAGCGTTCGCCACGATCGGCGCCGAGGGCACCCACTTCACCGCTGCCGGCAAACCGATCGCGCTGCGCGGCGTTAACCTCGGCGGCTGGTTGGTCGAGGAGACCTGGATGACCCCGTGGATCGAAGAGCCTCCCGCCGGCTCGAGCTATAGGCCCGTGAAGGATCACGTCTCCCTCTGGGCGGCGATCCAGGACCGCCTCGGCGCCGCCGCCATGCTGCGCGTCCGCGATGCGTGGCGCGACAACTGGATTACCGACGCCGATCTCGCCAAGATCAAGGCCGCCGGCCTCAACCACGTCCGCCTGCCCTTCCTCCACAGCATCCTCGACGAGCCGGGCGGGCTCGAACGGCTGCACGCCGCCGTCACGATGTGCGAGGCCGCCGGCCTCTACGTCGTCCTCGACATGCACGGCCTCCCCGGCGGGCAGAGCAACGAGCACCACACCGGCCAGGAGAAGCGGAACCGCCTTTGGTTCGACGTGGAGAACATCACCGAGGCCGAGCGCGATTGGGCCCGCGTCGGCAAGGAGTTTGCCGGCGATCCCGGCGTCGCCGCCTTCGATCTCATGAACGAGCCGATGGGCGGCCCCAACGCGGCCATGGTTTTCATGGTCTACGACCGGCTCTATCGCGCGGTCCGGAAGACCGCGCCGCACAAGGTGATCCTCATCGAGGACGGGTACAAGGGCTTCGAGACCAGCCCGCACCCCAATCTCGCCCAGTGGAGCGACGTCGCCTACTCCCTCCACTTCTACAACTTCGACGCCAAGAAGCCGGAGGACCACGTCGACGGGCTTAAGAAGGATATCCCCAAGATCGTCGAGCTCCTCGGCTATCGCCAGACCCCGATGTACATCGGCGAATGGAACGTCGAACCGTTCGGCGGCCCCGCCGTGATCCGCCCCTACGTGGCCGAGTTGGACAAGACCGGCTTCAGTTGGGCGTTCTGGACCTGGAAGGTGGCGGGCAAGAACTCGCTTGGCGACTGGGGCGTCGTCCGCCCCCGCGGGGAGGTCGCGAAGCTCAACCCATTCACCGACTCGGAGGAGGAGCTGATCCGAAAGATCAGACTGCTGCGGACCGGCAACATGGACGTGCCGCCGGCGTTGTTGGCGGCGTTCAATCGGCAATAATCTAACGTTGACTCCGCGCGGCCCCCATCTCTTTCTGCTGATCGCCGCGCTTACGACTCTCGCCGGCTGCCACCACGGACCCAAGCCGGCCGGCCCCGTCCCCGACCCCGATAAGCCGCTCTTCACCGGCGTCCTGGTACCCGCCAAGCCCCACAAGCCGTTCATCGGCCCCCTCGAAATCGGCGTCTTCACCTCCGAAGTCGCCGAAGCGCTCCACGTCGAGAAACTCTCCATTCCCATCCTTGCTGAGGACGACAAGCTCTACGACCGCTACCGCGAGGCCGTGCGCGACATCTACGGCGCCGACCTCGCCGACATGAACTACTTCTCGATCGGCCACCTGAACTGGCAGCGGGGAATTCCGCGCCTCCACCACTGGCTGCTCCGCGCCGGCGTGTACGGCGGCCCCACCCTGGCCCTCGAGCCGGACGCGGAGGGCGACGCGTACGCCGCCCTCAAGGATTCCCCCCTCACCCGCCAGCTCCGCGACGTCTTCCTCGACGTCAAGAAGAAGAACATCACCGTATGGATCCGCTTCGCCAGCGAGGCGAACCTGTTCGGCAGCCGCTACTCCGTGGCAAAGTCGGACGAAATCCTCGAGCATTACAAGGTCGCCGCGCGCTGGTGGAAGTCCTTCATGCCGGACAACGCCAAGCTCGTTTTCTCCCCGCTCGTGGACACCGCCTACGAGGCGAGCATCAAGGGAGGCTCGCGCCAGCTCGCCATCCTCCGCGCGATGTACGAACCCGGGCTGTACGCGCGCATCGGCGGCACCCTCTATTCCACCAACTACAACGTCTTCGATATGTACGACTGGTACACGAAGTTCATGCGGGAAATGGACCCCGCCACTCCGCTCCAAATTTGCGAGCTCGGCGGGCCGCTGACGCACCAAAAGGAGATCGTTGACTTCATCAACGCGGCCGCCAAAGGACGATGGAAAGGACTCGAAAAAATCAATCTCTTCGCGGGCCGGCTCAACGCGCGGGCCGAGCACGAGTACGGCCGGTTCGGCTTCGTGATCCCCGGCAAGTCGGTCAGCTACATCCGGCAGATCTTCTTCCCCGACTCGCCCTCCTCGTCCTCCTAGCCGCCAGCGCGCTCGGAGGTTGTCGACACCAGGGGTCCGGTCCGCCGCCCGATCCGCTGCCTAAGCCCCCCTCCGGCCCGCCCCCGCTCGACGCGTTCCTCTATGACGGCAGCCTTATCAGCAGCCGCGACTGCCGCTATCTCATCGGGCAGTACGAGGGAGACCCGAAGCAGACGGCGGTGGTCGAGCGGCTTCAGGCCGCGCTCGATAAGAACGTCCAGTGCACGATGTTCCTGGTCACCAAGGGGGGCAACCTCGATCCTTACAGCTTCGGCGGAGAGGTGACCGCGGATCGGGTTCGGTCAGGCGACCTCGTGATCGTCGGCGCCGAGCTCTCCTCGCTGGCCACCGCCGTGCAGGCCGCCGAACGCGGGATGCACGTCGTGCTCCTCTACGCCGGGCCGTTGGGCGGCATGAGCGCCGACACCGGCGGCAATTTGCGCTACTTCGACGTGCAGGGTTCGACGTCCCATCCGCTCGGCCAGGAGAAGGTTTGGCACGAGGGGCTCGGGGTCAAGGCTTGGGTCTCGATTCCGCCGGATACCGATGCGCGCCTCAACAAGTATCTGGTCGGCAGCTACGCGGGACGAATCGACCTGGTCAAAACCAAGAGTTACGACAGCCTATGGGTCGTAAAGGCGGGCGCTGGGATTCACGAGATTCACACCCTCGAAGGGATCGCCGTCCGCGCCCCCTGGTTCATCGACGGCGACCCGGAATCTCGTGTGGCGGAAAAGGCGGGCGTTCCGTTCACGCTCGACACCCCGCATATGTCGTGCGGCATGACGTTCGACGTCCACAACCTCGACTCGGACGCGTTCGACCGGCTTGGAAACGACGACCGGGAGATGCCCGAGGCGATCGAAAAGTTCGTCGGGGTGACCTCGGACCAGGTCGCGGCGAACGAGAACGCCGCCGCCCTGCTCAAGAAGCTCCGGGTGAACATCTCCTCCGACTTCTTCGTAACCGGCTCGAACCACGCCTACGGCTACTGCGGTCTGGCGATGGGGTTTGGCTTCTACATGGCCTGCAAGGCGATCAAGGAGCCCTCGGACGACCTCGACTGGCTCAACGGCCGGCGCTACGTCAGCGGCTTCAACATCGCCATCTTCGGCTCTCAAGCCAGCTTCAACAGCATCAGTTACCGCTTCCTGAAGAACTGGCTGCAGCATAGCCACTCCCTGGAGACTGACCCCACGTTCGCGCCCATCAAGCGAACCGAGATCCCCGCCCTCCAAACCTATTTGCGCTATGTGGCGGGTAGCGATAAGCTGGAGGTGCGCATGCCGCCCCAATTCTACGTGCGGGGCTCGAGCGCCTTCTTCCGGCTCGCGCACCCGTACACCGACGCCGAGTTCAACGTCCCCAAGTCCGGCCCCTACTTCACCCACTACCCCATGGATCTTCGCGACCTCTTCCCGCGGGACAAGGAATCGTGGGCCAAGGTGCTGGCCTACGTGAAGGAGGCCAAGGGGAAGAACTTCTGGACCGCCCGCGCCTCTGCCGCAGAGACGCCGGTGAAGAACCTCTTTCTCGTGAACAAGTGTGGCGTTACCCCGACCTTCTCAGGCGGCCAGCGAACCGAGCAGTCGGCGATCAACCTCGGCGCCGCCGTCGTCGACCACCTGGCCGGCCGGTAGGTCTCCTCTCCCTCCGGGAGAGGTACCCGCCGCGACGCCGGCGGGGGTGAGGGCGTCATCCCGTGCGTCTATACTCCCGAAACCATGCGACCCGAAGAAAGCCTGGCCAAGATGATCGCCATGCTCAAGGAAAAGACAGGCAAGACCCTGGACGAGTGGCGTCATATCATCGAGGGCGCCGGCCTCGAGAAGCACGGCGAGGTGGTGGCGTTCCTCAAGGGAGATCACGGCCTGACGCACGGCTACGCGAACCAGATCGCCCTCAACCGCAAGGCGAATCCGGAGGGTAGCGAGTCCGATCCGGTCGAAGCGATGCTCAAGAGCCGGCCGGAGACCCGCCCGATCTATGACGCGGTCATGGCCAAGCTCCAGGCCTTCGGATCGGACGTCGACGTCGCCCCGAAGAAGGCGTATGAGAGCGTCCGGCGCAAGAAGCAGTTCGCCATCCTGCAGCCCGCTGCCGGCCGCCTCGACGTCGGCATCAACCTTCCCGGCGTCGCTGCCGGCCCGCGCCTTGAAGCCTCCGGCAGCTTCAACGCGATGCTCTCCCACCGCGTCCGGGTGTCGTCGGTCGATCAAGTCGACGACGAGCTCGTCGGCTGGCTGCGCCAGGCCTACGACGGCGCCTGACGACCCCGCGCGGGGCCCGATTTCACGGGTCGCTGACCTCCTGGCACGCTTCGGGAATGCGGAGGTCTTCTCGCTCCGCCGGGCCTATTCTTCGCAGTCCGCTTGGGCTCCGAACACCCGGGGTTGCGTTGTTTGAGGCGGTCCCTCGCCGAGGTTAGCAACCCCGTGAGGAGGCCGCGGACGATCAGCGAAGAGTCAGACCGACGGAGTGAGGAAGGCCGAAGCGGCACTGGGGCTCGACGCCCTCCACCCTCGCCGCAATGCGGCGAGGACTCCTCCCGAAGGGAGGAGAGACGCACCTGGACGGCTAGTCCCCCCGGCGGGGGGACAGAGACTGGGCGGTGCACCGGGCGCCGGTCACGCCGGCTTGGGCGCCGGGCCGTGCGGCAAGAACCGCGTAAACACCAACGACACCCCCGCGATACCCACCCCCACCCAAAACGGCACCTGGTAGTTCCCCGACCTCGCCCACAGGTACGCCCCCCCGATCGGCACCGTCACCGCCGCGATGTGGTTCATTGTCACCCCCATCGCAAGGCTCGGAGTCAAATCCCCCGGCCGGGCGATCCGATGGATGTACGTCGTGAACCCGACTCCGAACGAGAACAGGATGTTATCGATAAGGTAAAGCGCGTAAAGTGATACAACATTGCGCGTCATCGCGTAGCCGATGAACACCACGATCAGCCCGATCGCGTACGCGCTCAGCGGTCCCCGCTCGCCCACCCGGTCGAAGATTCGTCCCATCCACGGAGCCGTCACCGCGATCAGCACCGCGTTGATCAGCTGCACGAACAGCATCTGGCGCACGTCCTGGTGGTAGACGAGGATCAGTGCGAGGGCCGCGAAGATCGAGAAGATCTGCCGTCGGCACCCTTCCAAAAACGTGAGCAGGTAGTAGAGCCAATACTCGCGCCGCAGCACGATCCGGTGGCGCACGCCCGTATGGGCGTGGTGGGTCAGCGAGGCACAGAACACCGCCGCCGCCAGGATCGAGGCGCCTCCGACGAGGAAGTACGGCAGATACATGTTCCTCGGCATAAGCATCGCGCCGACCGCCGCAAACCCGAGCGCGGCGATCGTCGCATACTGGCTGATTCCCCCCATTCGCCCTAGGTGCCGCCCGCCCTCCTTTCCCTTCGCCAGCGCCATCGTGATCGCGTTCTGCACCGTCGCCCAGAGGTGGAAGCCGACCGACCAGAAGAAGGTCACCGCCACGAGAGGCGGGAGCGCGTGGACGAACCCGCTCCAGGCGATGCCGATTCCCGTGATAGCCAATCCGATCGCCGCGATCCTAGACTCGGCGAACGCGACGAGCGTCCCCGCCATCAGCGCCGCCATGAGGCCGGGGATTTCGCGAATCGATTCGGTGACGCCGTAATTGAGCTGCGTGGCGTGCAGCTCGTCCTTCATGAAGTTTTGAAAGACGCCGCTGTACACGGCGAAGCCGAACCCGAAGAGCAATGTCACCGCCGTGAAGCGCGCCCAATCGCGCCGTAGCGATGCCTCTTCGGTCAACTCCATCAAGACTTGACTTTACTTACAAAAAAAGCCGGCGCTTTTCGGCGCCGGCAATTACAAGCTCACAACTGCCAATCCTAGGGGCAGGGGCTGCTGTTCCAAATCGCCGAGTTCGGATACCAGACGTCGCCGTACTGGTAGGCGTTCGGATTCAGCGTTTGGCCGAGCCGCTGATACTTCGCGTGCCCGTCCGCATAGCAGTAGTTGGCGCCCTGGCCGCTGGTGTGCTGATCCCATGAAACGCGGAGGATGTCGTACTTCTTGAACAGGCTCTTGTTGGTCTGGAAGTTCGGCACCTGCGCCAGCGCGTACTCCTGAAGCGCGAACGCCTCGGGGAAGTAGCTGTATTGCTTGCCGCTCGCCTGCCACGGCACCAACGGCCACTGCGGACACGGCTGCGAGGGGAAGAAGCCGCTCACACCCTTGTGCTGGTCGGCCGCCACGTTGTCGTTCCGGTGCTCGGTAACGGTGATCTGGTTGGCCGGCTGCGCGAACATCGTGATCGACGTGACGGTCCAGTCGTGGGCCGGGAGCACATTGTAAACCGGAATGTAGCTGTCCTTGGGGGCGGCCCAGTCGCAGTACATGAGGCCGGCGCCATTGACCATGCCGACGTCGGCGATGCCGTTCGGGCAAGGATTGTCGGTGGTTACCGGGTTCTTGTCCGACGGGCACACGAAGATGCCCCAGTTCTTGATGTACGGCTGAATCAGGTAGCTCCAGTGGACCTGGTAGGTGCCGTTGGGGTTCTGGGGGTTGTAGGCTATGCCGCCCATAAAGCCGGCCGGGTCCTGCTCCCAGCTCGTGTTCGGGTAGTAGTCGTCCGAATCGATCGTGTATTGATAGATTCCAAGGGCGATCTGCTTGGTATTGCTGAGACAGGCAGTCTTTTTAGCCTGCTCCTTCGCCTGGGCGAAGACGGGGAAGAGAATGGCCGCCAGAATCGCGATAATCGCGATGACGACCAGTAGCTCGATCAAGGTGAACGCACGTCGCATGGCGTGAAGAGTGTGCCTTCCGGTGGTTAAGTGGACTTTAAGACACAGTTAAGTGATTGTTAAGAAGCTGCGTAAATGAGTCTGCAGGCGTGGGTGCGATAGGGAGGCAAAAAGGTGGCAATCTTAACAGGTCAAGGCGTGTCTCCGATACTCATCCTTCTATTGGCGAACCAGGTCCTCGCCGTCGGCCCCGGCCGCCGCTTCGAGCGGATCGAGGACGCGGTTCGCGCCGCCAAGCCCGGTGACACCGTTGCCGTCTATCCCCAATCCGGCGGTTACCGCGAGGTCGCGCTCAAGCTCACAGTTCCCCGGCTCAAGCTGATCGGCCAGGGACCTGCGCCCGTCGAGCTCGACGGGACCGGCTTCGACTACTCGGGCGCCGGCCGCGTCCCTCGCGCGATTATCCAAGTAGATGCCACCGGAGTCGGCGCCACGATCGGACATTTCGTCCTGCGTGGCGCCCACAACGGCACCCATAACGGCGCAGGAATACGAGTTAACGGCGCCGACGGGGTAACCGTCGACGGGTGCGAGATCACCGGCAACGACATGGGCGTCATGTCGAACGGCGGGCCCGAGGGGGTGGCCAAGGACCAACTCTTCCGGGAGTGCCACATCCACCGAAACGGCGACGCCGCTGACCCGGGATACAACCACAACCTCGACCTCGGCGGGGAGAGCGCCACCCTCCGGCACTGCGAGATCGACCACTCGCTCACCGGGCATAACGTCAAGAGCCGCGCCCACTTCACGCTGGTCCAGGACTGCTTCGTCCACGATTCCGCCAATCGCGAATTCGACTTCGTGGAAGCGGCTGAGACCGAGCGCCCAAACTCGAACGCCGCCATCGTCAACACTCTGATCGTAAAGGCGGCGGATTGCTCCGGCAATCGCGGCGTGATCCACTTCGGGCGCGAGCGTGGCGTCCGTCTTGGCGGAATCTGGCTGATCCACTGCACGCTTCGAACCTCGTTCGCCTCCGGCGTGCTCTCGCTCGACGGCTCATCGGTGCACGCCGAGTTCGACGACGACGTGATCGAGAACGGGATTCAGGAAACGCCGAGCTTCGTGGAGGCGTCGGGCGGCGCTAGTCTTGCCGCCGTCTTCGGCCGCAACAACTGGCTCAGCCCCGGCTACGCGATCGCCGAAACCCGGATCGATCGAGCGACGCGTTGGCCCGGCTCCAAGCCGCCCGCGTCGGTCGGCATCCCGAACCCTTCCTACTACCGCGACGGCCAGGGAAAGGAGTGGGAAGTCACCCCAAGCTCGTACCTGGGCGCCCTCTGGCGGCCGCTCCGTGGGGCGTAATCCACGATCAACTCTTCGACGGGTCGAAGACGACGCCCTCGAAAAGCGGCGCCTGGGTGAAGCTCTGCGTGATCACGAACGCGAACGGCCGGTCTACGTGGACCTGCACCGTCTGCGGCGGCTGGAAGATTGCCGTTCCCCGAATCCCGGCGATGGTCGCCGCGGCGGCCCGGGTTCCGTTCTCATCCACGTCGATCTCGGCGCCGTGAAGGAACTGCGAAAGCTTCATCGGCTGGCTCGTGCCGAGCATCGGACCCGCGTCGAAGTGGTCGGTGAGGGAGCTCAATCCGAGCCCGCCTAACGCGCTCATCAGGTCGTACCGCGCCCCGAACTTGAACTTGGGGAATTCGAGCTCGACCATCGTGTTCTTCATCCTCGGGATGTTCGCCGGATCGAACGACCGCAGCACCTTCAGCGGATCGCAGCCTGGAGCGGGCAGCAACACGAGCATCGCGTAACCGCCGGAGGCGTAGCTCATCTGCACGATCTGGTAGCCGTCGGCCTGGGCATAGGGCATGAGGGTCTTTTCGGCCATCGTCGGCACCGAAATGTCCCCCGCCGGCGCGTGAAACGGCTTGTTCGTCGTCCGGTCCGCCCGGAACGGGTTCTGCCACTTCGCATCGAAGCTGACCGCGTTCACGAGGACCGCCGACGTGCTCGAGTCGAGCTGCTGAAGCAAGTTCTTGATGCGACCCTTGGTCTTGTCCGAGATCCAGGCGTTGACCGCTTGCACACCGGCCGCGCCGGTGTCGGGCAGAGTG
Organism: Fimbriimonadaceae bacterium; assembly: GCA_035295605.1. GTDB lineage: Bacteria > Armatimonadota > Fimbriimonadia > Fimbriimonadales > Fimbriimonadaceae > DAIDHV01. Next base: position 21,634 of record DATGIR010000466.1, read on the forward strand.
GCGGCCTCGGCGCCGTACTGGCCCTGAACCGTGTTCTTGTACGTGGCGGTGAGGCTGTAGCGCGGGCCGGTCCAAACCGAGTTGGCGACCACCACTTCGCCGTTCGGCGTCTGCGCGAGCAACGCGTTGAGCGCGCGCACCGACTCGCCCGCATCCTGAACGCTTGTCGGCAAGTGGAGGCTCTTGGCCACCATCGCCGCGTCGCTCGAACCGACCCCCGGAAGCAGCAGCGCCAGGCACTGGCTCACGCTGAAGGGCGACGCGACCGCGTTCTCGCCCGCGCGCATCGGCAGCGCACCGAGAAAATCCCGCGAGAACGCCTGCAATCCGCTGACGGCGGCGCCTGGGTCGGGGTTTTGCCGTGAGCTCAGCATGACGAGGGCGGCGATCGGAAACAACATTCTAGCTACCTACACGACTTCAACGGCCGCAACCGCCCTCGCGTTACACGCGCAGGCTCGCCGACTTGGGTCTCTTCTCCCCCCGTCCCCTTCGGTCATCATCTAACTCCTATCGTGTCTACCCCCGCCGCCAAGCGAATCATGGTCTACGGCACCACCGGCTGCGGGAAATCGACCCTCGCCGCCCGCCTCGCCGCCGCGCGCAATCTCCCCTATCACGCGATCGACGACCTCACCTGGGAGCCGAACTGGACGCCGGTCCCCCTCGAGCACCAGCGAGAGCTCATCGCCGACCTCGTCGCCCGCGACGAGTGGGTCATCGACGCCGGCTACGGCACTTGGCTCGACCTCGTCCTCCCGCGGGTCGAGCTGATCGTCTCCCTCGACTACCCGCCGCCCTTCATCTTCTTCCGCCTGCTGCGCCGCACTCTCCTGCGCGTGATCGACAAGAAGCCGATTTGCAACGGCAACCGGGAGAACTGGCGCCAAATGCTGAGCCGGGACTCGATCCTAATCTGGTTCTTCAAGAGCTACAAGCGTAAGCGAACCCGCATGCGCGCCTGGGCCGCCGAGAGCCCCGGAAGCGTTCTCCTATTCAGCAGACCTCGGGATGCCGCGGCATGGATGCTCTCCTCCCAACCTGAGGACCTGAACACCTGAAATCCTGACGACCCTACGGACCTACGACCCTACGACCCGATCCATCACCGGATACGAGTCGTGCGAGATCTCCTCGACCCGGTCGCCCCACACGCGCGTCACCACCACCTCGCAACCGCGCTTGCCGCTCGCCCGCACCTTCAATGGCCCGTCGCCGCCCGCCAGGTGATACACGCGCGGCTGCTGCAGCCGCCGAACTTCCGCCACTACCGCCGGCTTGGCGGGCAGTGCGTGGTCGGCCAAAATCCGCACGACCAGGCAATCCCCGTCGATCG
>DATGIR010000467.1:0-5918 GCA_035295605.1 Fimbriimonadaceae bacterium
GAGGCCGCTGTGCACGCCCATCCGGACGCGGACGACGCCGTCATCGGGCCACGGCTCTGCAGCGAGACCGCGCTGCGCCGCGGCACACGCCTCGATGGCGTCGTCGGCCCGCTCGAAGGCCACGAAGAAGGCATCCCCGTCCGCGGCGATCTCGCACCCCCCGTGCTCGCTCCAGGCGATCCGCAAGATGTCGCGGTGTCGCTCGAGGAGGTCCTCGTACTGGCTCCCCCATCTGCGCAGCAGCCGAGTGGAGCCTTCGATGTCCGTGAAGACGAACGTCACCACCCCCGAGGGCAGCGCCCCCCGCGGCACCGCCGCGCCTGGCTCGACGGTCCCCACTGCGTCGAGCCCCGGGGATGGGTCGACCATTGGACAAGTATTCCAAGCGCAGCCTCGCGCGGGTGTGGGAGCCGTTGCGCTCGATCGTCCTGACGGGCCCCCGCTCACCTCGGGCCGCCGAACAAGGACGCTGGCCGTCGACGGAGACGTCGGTCGCCCGCGTGCGGCCAGCTCGTGTCGGTCCTCGTGCTACGGCACGAAGTGACGACACCTTGGAACGACGCCCACGTTGACGCTCGCGCCGGGCGCGACGGTCGCGTACGGCTGCGGATCCTGCTCCCAGATCGTTCCGAGCGGCCAGGTCCGAAGCTGCGGAGGACGTGTCGGACCTCCACAGGTGTAGCCCCGGTGGATGACCCCGTGGAGTCCCAGGGACGCCATCAGGACGTCGAGACCTCCGGGTCGCATGCCCTCCAGGTCCGGGAGGATCCGCGGCGAGGCTCGTCCCAGTGAACGCCGTCGGCGCTCTGGTAAGACGGTGACGGCTTTCGCCTCCAGGGTGGGGGCATTCGAGGCGAAACCCTCAAGAGGAGGCAATGTTACCGATGATCAAGAGTGCAATCACTATCGCGTCATCCGTCGCCATCTCGGTCTGCGTGTTTGGAGGTCTTGCCGAAGCAGGTCGGAGCGTCCCGCGAGTCGTTCCCCATGTTGTGGGCACATGGCCCGACGAAAGCGGATCTGACACGTCAGGGGGATGGCAGCTCTGGTCAAGCGGGAAAGTTGTGGCATTGCAGGGTGCCCCGTACTTTGGTGGTGCCGCGTCGCATCACCTGAATAACTTCGTAGGAATGGTTGGTGACTCATTCAACGATGGGTACTGGCTCATTACCAGTACGGGCAAGGTGTTCCCGTTTGGCACTGTGTGCCAGGGTCAGAAGCTCGTGGCTCCACGTGGCGCGCCAAAGTCGGGAGTGGTCGGCGCAATCCACCTCAGGTCGCAGGTAGACGAGGGCTTTGACATAATCACCAAGAGCGGCCGCAGTTACTCATTCAAGTGCGAGTTCGTCTTCTAGGGAGAGCCGCGTCATGAATCACTCCGCGTAAAGCGATGGGTCCCTGTATCGTTCTGCAACGCGGACGGCGGAAGAATGGAGCATGGCATCCCCGAATGGGCTTCTGTCCGAGATCGGGGGTGGTGATCCCGAGCCCACCGGTGACCAATTCGTGTCCAAGTCGATTGGGTCACAGTTGCGCTCGGATGCGATCCAGCTCTCGAACTGGCCTCCCTTGAGCGGGGAGAGAGGGGCCCCGGAACGGCACGGCCGGAAACCCCGGGGCGAGGGGCCGGCCACCGGAAACGCGGGGGGCAGGGAGCGAAGGGCCGGGGGCGGGGGATTACTCGCCGATGGGACAATTGAACCTGACACCACTTCGATGACCTGGGAGAAGACGTGAGCGCAGCCCCGTCGAGCCGATCAGTTCGCACGCGCCTACCAGCTTGGTTGGGTGGCAACGACATTCTCGGCCATGCGAAGTATGCCGGGATCCACGCGGTGCCGATCGATGCATCCACCCTGAGATGGTCAATCGAGACCATCGAGAATCACGAGGGCCGTACTCCCCAGCTCGCCACTCTCGATGTCCTCAAGACCGCCGGTGGTTCTGATCACTTCAACTTTCTATCGAGCGTCGATGATCCCTCGACCACGCACACCATCTCCCCCGAAGAACTCTTCGCAGAGCGGGATCGGATCCTTGCGTGCCAAGCCCAAAGCTTGACTTCAACAGTGGAGGCAGCCGATCTGATCGTGTCGCTGATCGACCATGACTCGCTTAGTCAGGCCGTGTCTGAGGTGTACGAACAGTTCGCGACTCTGGAGATCGATAACTCGATCTTGTTCCCAGAGTTGTCCGTGGAGTTTGTCTCGTTCAGCCCACTGATTGTCCGACGGCTGTCGACGGCGCGAGCTCTTCTCAGGGTGAAGGGGAGCCTGCGCTTCTGAATGCTCCCCCTTCTCAGGTTCCAGGCGAACTGAACTTCGCAACGGCAGCGCACCTTGCAGACGACCTCATGATCACTCGTGATGCATACCTAGCGCCGCTGTTTCTCGTCGGCTCGCCGTGGGTTTGGTGTTTCGCATCTCCACGCATTCCGGGAGTAACGATCTTTGACTTCGGAAGATGCATCGTTGGCAGGTATGCGCAAGCTGCCGAGCTGTTGCAGACCTTTTTGCCCATCGGCCCACCGGAGAGCGGACCCGCTCCCTCGGTCTCGAACTTGAACACATCGGCAGCCACGGCCTGGTGGGTGCAGCAGTTGGATCTCTTGCTCGGACAGATCACCGACTTTGCGAACTACGTCGATGGAGGCGGTGAATACGAACCTCGACAGCAGATCGAAACCGTTCTCAGCCTGGAGCAGCTTGGTCGTCGCGTTTCTGGTGTTCTCTCAAACGATCGGGACAAGGCAACTCAACGCGCTCTCTGTTTCGATGCGCTCGACACCCTGGAAGGCCTGGATCTCGTCAACTTCGAGCACGCATGCACACTCAGCCACGCCGAACGCGTTCTCAAGGACTTGGAGTCGGTGATCCCCAACGATGCTGGCGACCTCCTGTTGCCCCCGGCAAGGCGTTCAGTCGAGGCGCTACGCGCAGTGCCCCAGGGATTCTTCATGACCGGCCACATGAAGGCGGGGGGAATGGAGCTACCGGACAGACGAGGGAACCTTCAAGTTCGGCCGCTGGAAGAGGCAGCCGCCATCTACTTGAGAATCCTGCGAAACGGTCATCACGGGTTCACCCCGGGGCCGGGTCATGAGACTCGCCAAAGGCAGATCCTCATGTCAGCCCTGAATCGGACTGGCTTTGACGGAGGCTCTCTGTCTTTGATCCCTCAGGCCGCCAGAGCCTGAGACTGGTGACGGTAGTCCTCTTCGAACTCGGCTGGTGTCACGTCGCCGAGCTCTGAGTGCAGGCGCTCATCGTTGAACCATGAGACCCATGTGCACGTCGCGATCTCGAGGTCGTCGAGACCCCTCCAGTGCCCGCCGTTGCGCGCGAGCACCGCGGGGTTGCGGTAGAGCTCGGTCTTGAAGGTGCCCATCATCGACTCGGCCATCGCGTTGTCGAACGAGTCACCGACCGTGCCGATCGACGGCTGCGCACCGACCTCGTCGATGCGCTCGGTGTAGGCCACGGACGTGTATTGGGCGGATTCGAGCGGTCGTCGCAACACCTCGAACATGGAGGTGTCGGATGGCGGGGCGCACCAAGCAGCAGAAGGCCACGTGGCCGATGCGGGGGAAGATGCACTCGCCTGGGCGACCGCCCGTGTGGCAGCGCAGCCAGGTTCAACAGTTCTGGATCAAGATCGCCGACGGCTTCACGAGCGAGGACGCGGCGATCGGCGTCGGGGTCTCATCCCCCGTTGGGTCCAGGTGGTTCCGTGAGGCTGGTGGGATGCGACCACTTAGCTTGCACGCCCCGTCTGGCCGTTATCTGTCCCTGAGCGAGCGCGAGGAGATCGCGATCCTCAAGGAGAAAGGCTGCGGGGTTCGCACGATCGCCCGAGAGTTGAAGCGTTCACCGTCGACGATCAGTCGGGAGCTGCGTCGCAACGCTGCCACGAGGTCGGGATCTTCCGGCTATCGGGCGGTCGCCGCGCAATGGCACGCCGATCGACGGGCGAAGCGGCCGAAGGTTGCGAAGCTCGCGTGCAACGAGCGTCTGCACGACTACGTGCAGGACCGACTCGCCGGGAAGATCCGGCGGCCGGATGGCACCGAGCTGGACGGACCAACCGTCCGGTTCATCGGGCGCCGGCACGGTCGTCGCCAGGATCGCCGCTGGGGCAGGGCCTGGAGCCCGGAGCAGATCGCCAACCGCCTCAAGGTCGACTTCCCCAATGATGAGACCATGCGGATCTCCCACGAGGCCATCTATCAGTCGCTCTACATCCAGGGGCGCGGAGCGCTCAAACGGGAGCTCGTCGCGTGCCTGCGAACCGGGAGGGCGCTGCGCGTGCCGAGGGCGAGGACCAGAGGGCGCGGCAAGAAGTTCGTCACCCCTGAGATCCTTATCAGCGAGCGACCTGCTGAGGTCGAGGATCGCGCGATCCCCGGTCACTGGGAGGGAGATCTCATCCTCGGGCTCGACAGCTCTGCGATCGGGACGCTCGTCGAGCGCTCGACGCGCTTCACGATGCTGCTCCACCTGCCGAGGATGGATGGCCACGGGGCAGGACCTCGGGAGAAGAACGGACCCGCACTCGCTGGCCATGGCGCAGAGGCTGTGCGTGACGCCATCGCGGGGAAGATCACGAAGCTGCCGGAGCACCTCCGGCGCTCCTTGACGTGGGACCAAGGCGCAGAGATGGCCCAGCACGCCGAGCTGCGGATCGCGACTGATCTCTCGATCTATTTCTGCGATCCGCACAGCCCCTGGCAACGTGGCACGAACGAGAACACAAACGGTCTGTTGCGCCAGTACTTCCCCAAGGGAACCGATCTCTCGAGGCACAGCAGCGAAGATCTCGACGCCGTCGCCGCCGCGCTCAACGGTCGACCAAGGAAGACGCTCAAGTGGAAGACACCAGCCGAGGCTCTCGACGAGTTCCTATGCTCGTCAGATCAGAGCGGTGTTGCCACGATCCCTTGAGTCCGGGTTGACAGCCCCTGTCCGAATGAAAGATGACCCCGGCGTCGGGACGGCGGGTCGACAGGGCCATGCTGAGCGCGCTCTCGACGAGCTCGGTGCGCATGTGGTCGGCCAGCGCCCAGCCGACGATCCGGCGCGACGACAGGTCGATGACGGTTGCCAGGTACGCCCAGCCCTCCCAGGTCTAGACGTAGGTGATGTCGCCGACGTAGCGGCGGTCGAGCGTGTGGTCGGTGCCGAAGGCACGGTGGATGAGGTCGAGCGCGGACTCGAAGTCAGGGTCCGCGACCGTCGTCGTGCGGAACCGCTTCTTGCAGCGGCCCTCGAGCCCCGCGAGGCGCATCAGGCGTCCCACGCGGCGCGCGCCGCACGCGACGCCCTGCTTGCGCAGGGCCCGCTGGACCCTCGGGACGCCATAGGTGCCCTTCGACTCGGTGTGGATCGTTGAGATCTGGGCCGTCAGGGTGGCGTCGGACAGCGCACGTCGCGACGGGGTGCCACCGGCTCGCTCATAGAAGGCGGACGTGGAGACCTTGAGCAGGCGACAGCACCTCACGACTCTGTGGCCCGCGACTCGCTCCGCCTCGATGAAGGGGTGCACCCTCACCGGGTCTCCTTGGCGAAGAAAGCCGTCGCTCGCTTCAGGATCGCGACGTCCTCTTTCAAGCTCCGGTTCTCGCGGCGCAGCCTCGAGAGCTCCTGGCGCTCCTCGGTCGTCAGCCCCTCTCGCTCGCCGCTGTCGATCTCGGCCTGCTTGACCCACTCTCGGACCGCGGTCTCGGTCAGGTCGAAGTCACGCGCGACCTGGCCGATCGAGCGGTCGCCGGCGTTGCAGCGCTCGACGATGTCAGCCTTGAACTCCGGGGTGAACGACCGACGTGGTCGTGTCTTTCGCTTCTTCTCCATGTCCTCCATGATGGACTCCTCCCAGGGGTCGTGCCCCTGATGTCAGGTGTCCGTCAAACCGGGAGAGGCCCA
>DATGIR010000468.1:0-7392 GCA_035295605.1 Fimbriimonadaceae bacterium
GGGCTCAGGAAGATGAGCAGCTCGGTCTTCTGGGTGTTCTTGGAGCTCGACCGGAAGAGGTTGCCGAGGATCGGCAGGTCACCGAGAATCGGCAGCTTGTTGACGGTCGTCGAGACCGAGCTTCGGATCATGCCGCCGAGCACGACGGTTTTGCCGTCTTCGACCTGCACTTCGGTAGTCGCCTCGCGCTGGTTGACGATCGGCGCGTTGAAGCTCGTGTACCCCTGCAGGTCGTTCGCCTGCTGATCAATGTCGAGCTGGACCACGTTTCCGGCGGTGATGCGCGGAGTCACCGTCAAGACGATGCCCACGTTCTCGAACGCGTAGTTGTAGGATATCGAGCCGGTGGCCGCATCCTGAATCGTGCTCAGCACGTACGGAATGCTTTGGCTGATGTTGATCGTGGCCTGGATGCCGTTGGTCGTGAAGATCTTCGGCGAGGAGAGCACGTCGAACTTCGTGTCCGTCTGCAGCATGTTGAAGAAGCCGCTCAGGTCATTGCCGGTCAGCGCGTAGTTGAAGCCTTGCGGCGCCGGCGTCTGGTTCTGAACCCCGAAGGTTTGGCTCGCCACTCCGCTCTTGGACGGATCGCCGAACAGCCTCAACTGAGCCGCCTTCCATTCGAGGCCGAAGTTGGTCTGCTTGGTCAGGTTGGCTTCGACGATCATGACGTCGATCATCACCTGCTGGGGCGTCTTGTCGAGTTGGTCGAGAATCGACTGCAGGATCGGCTTGATGCCGGGAGGGCCGACGGCGATGATCGAGTTGGTGTTGATGTCGTAGATGAACGTCACTTGACCGGTGAGGTCGCGGGTGTTCACGAGCTTGCCGTCGGGTCCCAATTGGAGTTGGCCGGCGGTACTGCTCTGGTTCTGGCCGCCGCCGAACTGGCCGAAAAAGGCTCCGCCGCCGCGGCCGCCGCCTCCGCCGAAGCCGCCCTGGGCTACGGCGACGCTCGTCAGGAGTTCACCCTCCGTCTTGGTCGGATCCTGAAGCGCGAGCAGCAGGTTCTTCTGGTCTTCGGAGAGGGCGTACTGATCCTGAGCCCCGCCGACGTTCTCGGCGCCCGGCCGGGCGCCGCCGCCGGTGCTACCGGCCGTGCCCGGTGAGGTCCGGCTCACGTTGGGGGTTTGCGGGGTTGGCCGTGCGTTCCCGTTCTGCTGTTGGCCGGAACCCGCGGCGCCCGTTCGAGTTCCGAACGCGCCCTGAAGCAGCGGTACGACTTGATCCGCCTTGGCGTTCTGCAGCGGGAAGATGAACGTCGTGTCCGCGTAAGCGGTCGGCTTATCGAGGTCGCGGATCACCTGGTCGACGAGGGCCAGGTTTTCGAGCGTGGTCGAGACGACCAGCGAGTTGGTCCGGGTGTCCGGCACCACGTTGCCGAACGCGGCCGCTCCACCCCGGGCGAGCGCCAGACCGAACTGAGCGCCGAAGTTCTGCTGTTGGTTGCCCTGGCCGCCGCGGCCCTTCGGCGCGTTGACGGTGAGGACGTTCTGGACCACCGGCGCGATGTCGTTCGCGTTGGCGTACTGCAGCTTGAAGACCTTCGGCTGGATGGGAGTGTCGGTCTGCTTGTCGATCTTCTGAATGATCTGGCGGACCTGCTCCTGGTCGTGGGCGTTCGCGTTGACGATCACGGTGTTGCTGTAATCGTCGGACGAGGCCTTCACCCCCGATTGCTGGCCATTGTTGCCGCCGCCGAAGTTGATGCCGCCGGGGCCGATGACCATCGCTCCCCCGCCGCGATTTCCGCGTCCGCCGGGGCCTCCGCCCTGGAAGTTTCGGTTAAAGAAGTTGAACGGGTTGTTCTGGGTCGGGCTGGAAGCGAAGATGTCGTTGATGACCCGGGCGACCTCGCTCGCGTTCGCGAACTTGATCGGGTAGGTCGTGAGGATCACGTTGTTGTCCTGACCGCCTGGTCCGCCGAAGGGGCTACCGCCGCCCTGGCCACCCAGAAGCCCGCCCAAGTCTGCGCCGCGGCCCTGGTCTTTCGGCCTGATCAGGAGCATGTCGTTCTGGTTGACGATATCGAAGTTGCGCAGGCCGATCGTGGCCTTGAGGATGTCGAAGGCGCGGTCCAGGGTGACCGGGGTCGCGCTCATCAGCGTAATCGGGTCCTTGAAGGTGGGATCGTGGATGATGTTGATCCCGGTTTGGTCCATGAAGAACCCGAGGACGCTGTCCACGCCCGCGTTCTTGAACATCAGCTTGACCTTCTTGGTCTTGTTCAGCTTGAAGGAGGACCAGGGCTTGCTGAGGCTCGAGCTGCCCGACGGGCCACTGATGAATTGGGTCCACCCGGTCGCGGGCAGCATCGCCATGCACAGGGCGAGCGTCGAGAGTCGCATCGTGTTAGCTTTCATGTTTCGTTCCTTCCAAATCCTTGAGCGCTAGCCGCCCCCGCCATTTCCACCGCCGCCGCGACCGCGGCCGCCGCGGCCACCCCGGCCGCCGCCTCCGCCACCGTTGCGCGTGCGTCCTGGCCAACCCTGACCGCCGGCTCCGCCACCGTTGCCTCCCGGTACCGGGATGACGGTGGTGCTCGCGTCGTTCTGAATCGTTACGTCGCCGCCGATCGCTCCGAACATCGTCGGATTGAGGGGCGCGTTCGGCGCGTTCCGGACCGGTCCCGGAGCGCCGGGTTTGAGCTCGTTCTGGTCGGCTGTGAACTTCGCCATTTGCGCCTGTACATCAGCTTGCATCTGAATCGGCTTTTCCACCCCAGAGACATCTCTCAGTATAAGGACACTTTCAGGCGCCCCAAACTTGTCCTGCTCCGTGATTTGCTTCACGGTGCTCGTCTTCCACTTCTGGCCGGGTTTCAGGTAGATGCTCCCGCCGTTGGTGCCGTTTTCGACGAGGGCCGACTTCTTGCCGTCGACCTCCACCACGCCGGTGAATGCCCAGTTCGGCTCGCCGCCGGTGAAGTTGGTCGGAATCGTCAGTTCGGTTGGACTGACCCCGCCCTTGAGGAGCGAGTCACTGGGGCCCTTGAAAACCAGGGGCACGAACTTGTCGGCGACGGTGAACATCACGGGCTGGAAGTGGGCGTCGTAATCCTCCTTGACGAGAATCGACTGCCCCGCCTGCTTCACGCCGCGGGCGGCGGGTGGCGGCTTCTGCGCGGTCGGGGTCGGTGAATCGCTTCCCATCACGAAGTACACGATTACGCCGACGACGGCGATGCCGCCGTAGAGTTTCCAGTTGATCGAAGTCGATTTGGTTGCTGCCACTAGATGTTCTCCACGCTTAGACCTTCTTACGTCCGGAAGCGCCGGCCGGTACAGCCGGCGCAGTGCCGGTTCTGGCCGGCGCCGGCTTGCCCGCGGACGCGGGGACGGGCGGGGTCTTGGTCTTGACGACCACATCCGCGCTGGGGGTCGTTTGCCGGTTGGGGTCGATGTAGGCGTTGATCCCAAGCGAGGCGGTGACCTTGTGCGTCGTCTGGTCGGTCGAGGCGATTTGAAACATGCTCAGGGTGAGCAGCGGCTCGTTCTCCTCGAAGTCTTTGACGAAATCCCCGACGCCCGGGAACGGGCCGTCGAGGGTGACGAAGAGCGGAAGGATGTTCAGGGCGCCCGCGCTCTGCTCCTTTTGGTTCGCCCGAAAAGTCGATAGTGCCAGCCCGTGCTTCTTCGCCATCGCGTTGAGCCGCTTGAGGGCCTCCGGCGCGATCTTGTCGTCCGACACATCCCATAACCGCGCCTGGACGCCGGCCATCTGCGCATTTGCCTGTTCGTACGTCTTCTTGGCGTTCTGCTTGCTTTTGGAGATCGAAGCGACGGTTGGGGCGACCGCTTTCCTGGGGTCCGGAGCTTTGACCACGAAGTTCGCGATCAGCGTGCCGAGTAACAGCAGGGCGCCGGTGACGGTCAGGCCGAGCGCAGTCGGGTTGTGAGTATCGATCTTCACTGCTTGGCCCCCGAGGTGAGCGTATCGGTCGACGAAGAATTCGTAGTTGGCTTGCTCGACGAGTTAGGCGCGTCGACCAGCGGCAGGTTGCCGATGGGGAAGCCCACGATACTGAACTCGACTACCGGCCGGTTGTCGATCGCGGCGTCGTTCGAATACTGGAGCTTGACGTCGCGGAACCGATCCTCGACGGTGAGCCGCTTGGAGTAGACCGCGGTCAGGTCCGAATTCAGCGCCGTGCCTCGAATCGTGAACGGCTTTCCGCGCTCCATGCTGATGCCGGTGAGCCAGACGCCGTCCGGCACGTCGTGGGTGATTACGGCGAGCACCTCCCAAAACCTTTGGGCCGGCGCGAAGCCGCGCGAGACGGTGTTGAATTCCGCGAGCGCCGAGGAACCCTTGACTTTGACCTTGTCCTCGTACTGCTTATCGCCCGCCAGCGCCTTTTGCTGCTTGGCGACCTTGTCCTTGACGTCCTTGATCTCCCCGTACCGGTCGACGCCGAAGAAGATTGCGCTGGCCAGTCCCGCAACCAGAACAAGCGCCGAGGCGCGAATGGCGTTCGCCTTGGCCTGATTGGTGCGCGATTCGCGCACCTCGGCAAGCTCGATGTTGAGCGGCGGCTTCGCCAAATCGATGTGCGTGAGGCTCAGAAGCGTGGATTCCGACTTGGTGTACTCGGCGGGGATCGTCGACCCTCCGGTCGCCAGAATCGGCACCGGCTCGATGGCGGCCGCCGCAAACGTGCGTCGAACCTCGCCGGGCACGTCGCGGGTGGCCGCGGTCCAGCGGCTGTAGCGCAGCACGCCCCCGGTCACCACGTCGATCGAAGCGCCGTGATCGTCGACCTGGACAACGGCAGCATCCCGGATTCCCATCGTGCGCATGAGCTCGACCGAGCCCAGCGCGGCGGGAACCACGACGCCGACCTTGATGCCCGCGTCCCGGCACTCTTCGTTCAGCTGCCGAAGCTGGTCCGCCTGAACCGCTGCCACGAGCGCCAGCCGTCCCTCGGCGGTCACGTCGTCGGTCAAGAAGAAGTCGAAGGCGAGCCCCTCGCTCGATATCGGGAAGAGGGAGCCGAGCTGGTGCTCGACGATAATTGCAACGTCGTCATGGGACGCGTTCGGTACCCGCGTGGTGCGGAGGAAGCTGTTTCGCCGGGAGAGCGCGACGAGCACGTCGCTCGTCGTCAAGCCGCTCGTGGCGGCGGCTACCGTCGCGCCGCTGCGGGTCGCCGCGGTACCGGTTTGGTAGGCCAGCACACTTCCGGGTGACCATTCGACGATCAGTTTGGGCCGAGTTAGCTGACTCACTGGGTGGTCACCTGGCTGGGGTCGACGAGCGTGTTCGTGCTGGCGGCGTCGGCCCAATTCCAGCGAACGTCCATGTTGGGGAAGGGTTGGTCCACGATTTTTGTGATCTTCGGCGTACCGCCGGCGATGGTAACGGTCGCCTCCAGCGCCACGCTGGTGTTTCCGACCCAGCCGACGACGCGAATCAGAAACGTCTGCGAGCCGACGGTGACGGAATCGACGAAGGCCGCCGCGTTCGGCACGCTCACGCCGGGAATCGACATTAGCGCGCCGATGTTGGCGAGCGGGCTGTTCTGGTGGCTCACGATCGCCTGAGCGACATCGCTCTGCAAGTTCGGCAGCGTTTGCAGCACGGCCTGGGTCGCCGTGTTGAGGTTGATGCGCCCCTCGGCGGTGGTCGCGGCGCTCACCTGCAATCGCGTCAGCATGATCGTGGCCTGCTGGATCGTCACACCGGGCAGCCGCAGGAGCGCGCCGTAGGTTGTGAACGGCCGTCGCTGGATGATCTGCGTCACCAGTGAAATCGGTAGCCCGGCGCCCTGAAGCTGACGGCTTAGCTGCTGCTGGTTGCCGCCGGTCGTGCTCACGTTGATGCGGCCGGCACCGCTCGGCAGCGTCGCGGTGGCGTCGACCGCGATCATACTCGCCAGGGTGGGCTGTAGCCCGCTCGAACCGGTCGCGACCTGCGGATTGGCGCTGGTCGTCGGGATGTCCCAGATCGTGTCGCGGGTGAAGTACTGAACCTGGAGGAGCTCGTCGATCGTGTCCAGCCGGCCGAGCTTGGCGTTGTACGGCTGGGCGAGGCTGTTGTAAACGCTATCCTTGGCGCCGTCCGGGCGGGCCGTTTCACCGGCGGAGCGAAAGTCGAGAAGCGAATCCACCTGCTCCTGGGTCAGGGGCAGATTCTGGAGCTGGGCTGCGGGAGCCGTGTTGATGTCGACCAGGGAGGTTGCATCGACGACCTGGACGCGGAAGTAACCGTCGCCGACCTGGTAGACGATATCGGCGGGGGACGTAAACGCCGAGCAGCCGGTGGTGGCCCAGGTGTCGTTTTGACCGGTCGTCGCCGTCGACTGCCCCACAAGCGCGGAGAAACCGTATTGAATACCCGAAAGCGCCACGACGCGGGCCCGCCTCGCCGCCTCGCGGTTGACGCGAGCGCGGGATGCGAGGCTGATGGTCGACGAGATTCCGGCGACGACGACGGTGAGTGCGGAGATCACCGCGAGCGTGATCACGAACGTGGAACCGCGCCGCTTCACTGATTGCCTCCCGCCATGCCGTTGCCAAAGTTGGTGACCGGGTTCGCCGGGGTGGCGTCGCTCAAGGGGAGCCGGACGACGAACACCTTGGGGGTGTCGCTGCTCTTACTGTAAGTGATTCGAACCGCGGCGGGCAGCCGGATCGGGGTCTGCGTGGTCGTATCCCAGCCCGGTTGCCACTGGGTTCCGTCCCAAAACTCGAACATCAGGTTATCGACGTCCGGCAGAAGCAGCCACTCGTAGCCACCCGAAGTCGGGTCCGTATCCGCCGGTCGCTGCTCGCGGATGAAGATGCCCTTCTTCCCGCCGGCGTCCCCGACCGGCGTGAGTTCGAGGGCGAACTCGATGATGCCGCCCTGGGGGCCGCGGGTTTGGTTCTGCTGCACGAAGTCGTTCGAGGCATCTTGGAGGGCGGCTTGACTCGTGGGTTCGCCGAGGGCGGTGAAGACGAGTTGGGCGTTTCTTGAAGTCCCGGAGCTGCCGGACGAGTTGCCCGGCGAACTCGCCGCGCCGGATCCGCCGCTGAGCCCCGTATTGTTAGCCTGCGGATTGGTGGTGAAGTACGTCCGCTGCCCGCCGACCGCGAGGGCAACATTGGCGCCATTGTTGAGCACGTAAACGTGGCCCAGGATGTCGGCGACCTTCTCCCGGAACGCCTGATCGGCGTCGATCGTCTCTTGAGACTTCCGAATTGCTGGCGCAACCTTGATTGCGTTCGTGTAGGCGTAAAGGACCGTCGCCGAGAGCAGCGCGGTGCCCGCGAGCGAGATCATCAGCTCGATCAGGGTGACGCCGCGTCGTCTCATCCGCCGGGCCTCGCAGCCGTGCCTTGGGTGGTCGTCGCGGCCGGCACGTAGACCAGGCCGGTGACCGTGTAGGTCTGGGTCGAATCGGTGCTCGAG
>DATGIR010000469.1:0-4021 GCA_035295605.1 Fimbriimonadaceae bacterium
ATTGTGACGGATGACTCCGCGTCCGCCCGGAAGCGGCGATGCGCATCGATGACGCCGTCGGCACAGACCTCAACGTGTTGGACGAATTGCGGCACCGTCCGCCAGCTCTCCAGAACAGCGGCGGCCATACGCCGTTCGAGCTGCGTCAGGCTCCTGCGCTCCCTTACGCGTGCGATCTCATCGCCTCCTCCGGCCGCAACCTCCTCGACGTCGTCCACGGTGATTACGCCGTCGGCACCCGTTGGCACGACAAGTCGGAGGTCGACGCCCAGCTCCGTCGCCCGCCTGCGAGCCAGAGGCATTGCCGCGATGCCAGTGGTGGCAGATCCCGGAGTGTCGGCGACACGTTCCTCTTCGGGGTCTGTCCGCTGCGCTAAGGGAGCGGCCGAGACCGATGCGAGATCAGCTATGTAAGCCTCGACAGCCTCGGGCGTCCAGGTCTCTTCGGGGTCCGCCACGACGGCCACAACGACGCCGACGTCGATCTCTGCTCCGTCTTCAGCAAGGATCCTGACAAGCCTGCCGGCGTCGGCCGCCTCTACCTCGACCGTTACCTTGTCCGTCTCGACCTCGTACAGCGGCTCGCCTGTCGCGAAGGCATCTCCCTCCTGCTTGAGCCAACGCTCTATACGACCCGCCTCCATCGTCTGGCCGAGTCGCTGAAGTGTGAGGTTACGCATGGCCCATTACGCGCCTCACGGCCGCGATCACGTCGTCGACGTTCGGGATCACGAACTGCTCGAGGTGAGCGCTCTGCGGGAGCGGGACGTCTTCCGCCCCCACCCTTACGATCGGCGCCGCAAGCCAGGGCAGTGCATGCTCGGCCAAGACAGCCGCTACCTCGGCGCCAGGCCCGCCGACACGAGACGCCTCGTGGACGATTACGGCCCGCCCGGTCTTCTTCACGGAGGAGATGATCGTGTCTTGATCGAGCGGTCGCAGCCCTCGAGGATCAACGACTTCCACACTCACACCGTCAGCGACCAAACGCTCCGCCGCGTCTAGAGCAAGCTGCACCATTCGGGCCCAAGCGACGATCGTGACGTCATCCCCTTGGCGCTTCACGTCCGCGACCCCGATCGGCACGAGATGCTCGCCGTCGGGGATCGGTCCCCGCTGCTTGTAGAGCACCTTGTGCTCGAAGAACAAGACAGGGTCGTCGCTCCGGATCGCCGACTTCAGAAGCCCTTTCGCATCAGCCGGAGTCGACGGCACAACGACGTGAAGGCCAGGCACATTCGAGAATAGGCCCTCAGGGCACTGCGACTGTTCAGGCCCAGCCCCGCCGATCGCCCCCTCAGGCATCCGCACGACAAGAGGTACGTCGAAGAGTCCCCCGTGCATGTACCGCCACGCCGCGGCCTTCAGTGCGAGCTCATCCATTGCCACGGCTGCGAAGTCTGCGAACTGCAGCTCCACGACCGGGCGCAGTCCGGTGATCGCCGCGCCAACTGCGCCGCCCACGATGAAGGTCTCGGAAATGGGTGTGTCGACAACTCTGCGGGAGCCAAACCTGGCATGGAGGCCTGACGTGACACCGAAGACCCCGCCGAAGGCGCCGATGTCTTCGCCCATCAGGAAGACGGCCTCATCGCGCTCGAGTTCCTCGGCCAGGGCCTCGCGGATCGCTTCCGCGAACGACAGCTGACGCGTCGACGCCCCTTCTGCCTGGCGTGCTTCGTACGTGACCTCCGTCATTTGTACAGCCCTTCGAAGATCCGCTCGCGTGACGGCTTGGGCGCAGCCAGGGCTTCGACCGCCGCGGCCTCAACCTCTTGGCGAATGCTCGAGCGGAGGCGCTGCATGTCTTCTTGGGTCATCAGGGCAAGCTCCTCGATAAGACGCTCCGCGCGCACGATGGGGTCACGGTCAGAGAACTCGGCGTCACTTCGCTTGTCGCGATAGCTCTCCGAATCACCCATGAAATGACCGCGAAAGCGATCTACGGTGGCTTCGATCAGCGTGGGACCATCCCCTCGTCTCGCGCGCGTTACCGCCTCGGACACGGCGTCGTACACGGCGACCACATCTGTCCCGTCAATGCGTACGCCGGGCATGCCATAGCCCGCAGCGCGGAGGGTCAAATCGGCAACGGAGGTCGACTGCTCCACCGACGTCGAGATCGCCCAGCCGTTGTTCTCGCAGATCCAGATAACCGGGAGCTTCCAAAGACTCGCGGCGTTGGCGGCTTCGTGAAAGGGACCGCGATTGGCAGTGCCGTCACCGAAGAAGCACACGCAGACTTGATCGGTTCCGCGGTAGACGCTCGAAAAGGCTGCGCCGGCTGCGATCGGGAAGCTGGCGCCCAGAGTTCCGCTCTGGCCAAGCACCCCGACACTCGGATCGGCGATGTGCACGATTCCGGCCCCCATTCCCCTCGTTGAGCCGGCGACGTTTTCGAGGAAGTCGCCGAAGATGGCTGTGAGGGGTACCCCCTTCGCAATTACGTGCCCGCAGCCTCGGTGGTCGTACATGATGTAGTCGTCGCGGCGAAGCGTTTCGCAGGCCCCAGCGGCTATCGCTTCGTGTCCGCGGCCGGGGTGGTAGAAGCCAGCAGCGACATGCCCCTCTGACATGAACTGCAGGAGGCGCTGTTCCCAGGTTGCGATTCGCACCATCGTCTCAAAGAGCTGGCGCAGCGGTGCTCCCGAAACCCCGGGTTCCGCGAGTTGTTTGTCGAGCGCGACGTTCGCTTCTGTCATCGCTTAGTTGACAAGCCTTTCTCCGAAGAACTCTCGAGCGTTCGTACTGAGGATGCGCTGACGGAGCGCCTGGTCGAGCGCGTTCAGGGCACGGTTCGGATCGTCGAAGTCGAAGTGGGGATAGTCCGAACTGAAGATGACCGTCGTCTCGGCATCGACAAGCTCGCAGATCGCGCGAGTCTGTTCCGGTCGTGGCGCCTCGACGAACGGCTGCGAGGTGAAGCGCACATTTGTCCGGATGTACTCACTCGGGAGCTGCTTGACCCACGGGATCTCGTCGCGCAACGCCCGCCACGATGAGTCGAGCCGCCAAATGACATCGGGTAGCCAGGCGAACCCACCTTCTGTAATGACGAACCGGAGGCGTGGGAACCGTTCGAAGACGCCGTGGCAGAGCAAGCTGATCAGATTCGATTGGTGAACCTGCGTGAGCGCTGTTCGCCACTCAACCTTGTAGGCAGGCTTCACTGCCATCGGGGGCGCCTGGAAGAAGATGTTCTCGGTGCCGGCCGGATGCACCGTGACCGCCAGGTCATGCTCTTGTGCCGCCTCGTAGATCGGGTAGAAGTGACGCGTCCCCATGGCGATATCGATCAGCGGGATGAGGATCTCAACCATCCCCGCGGCGTCGCCGACTCGATTGATCTCTTTGACCGCCAGGTCCGGGTCCTGGGGTGCGATGACAAGAGCTCCGCGGAAGCGCGAATCCTCGGCCAGCCAGCGCTCGATGAGCCAGTCGTTGTACGCGGACGCGAGAACTGCCGCGACGTCGGGATCTGCCATAGCTCCCAGCCCGAGCACGTTCCCTCCGATAAGAATTGCGCGTTCGATGCCGTACTCGTCGAGTAGGTGGCTCTGCACAAAGGCAGGATCGGATCCTGGGACTGACCCGTCAGGAGGCGTCGCGTCCTTTCGGAAGGATGCGGTGTCGTTGATGTAGATCGTGTTCGCGGGAATGCTCCAGCTCGGCATGCTGATGGTCACCCCATCGGAGCGCAGTTGTCCGAGCCCCAATCGATGCCGCCAGGCATCGGAGAGATAGGTCGCGAGATCGGCGATCCCGTTGTTGAAGTACGGGTGAACATCGCAGTCGATGATCCCTTCCGACGCGACCGTCACTTCTTGATCACCACGCATATGACGTCCCCCTCCAGTTCAACCGGATAGGTCTCCGCCCGCAACTGCTCGACCGCGACGGGGTACTTCTTCACGCGGTAGCCCTGCGGGTCGCAGACCGATTCTCCTGTCGCAAGGTCGAACTCCCAACCGTGCCACGGGCAACGCAGGATCTCGCCCTCGCGCTCGACGAAGATCTCTCC
>DATGIR010000470.1:0-3228 GCA_035295605.1 Fimbriimonadaceae bacterium
CTTGAGCCCGACGTGCCGAATCTTCTCCGACTCGGAGGGCAACGCCTTGAATTCGGTGTCTTTGAGGCTGCTCGGCGACAGAATCCGGAGGAGGTCCTTGCCGTCCGGCAAGTTGTCGGCGACCAGCGCCTTCACTTGTTGCCCTTGATAGGTCGACCAAACGAGGTTCACCATCTTCGGCACCTCTTTGAAGCTGCTAAGCGGCGCGGTGAAGCTCCGGCCGGCGACGCCGCCCGGCTTGGTGATGTTCACGAGCACGGTCCCGTCCGTGTTGCGGGTGATGATGTTCGCCTGAATGGTCTGGCCGTTGTAGCTGCCCTCGAGGAGCGGGTTATCCTTGCTCATGTAGGGCACCTGCTCGGTCACCTTCGGCACCCACACGATGCCGTTCGGCGAGGACATGTCTTCGTCCTCCTTGAGGCTGGTGATAACGAGCCAAGCGAATGGCAGGCCGAACACCACCGATCCGACGAGCAGCGCAAGCTGCGTGACGACCGCCTTTGATACGCCGCGGGTCTTGGCGAACGCGGCGCTCAGCGCCATCGCGAGGGTGGCGGCAAGGGCGAGGGCGAGGATGGCGCCCGCCGAAGTGATCGTGAGGGGGATCACGCCCCGCAGGAGCGAGATCACGTTGGAGGGATCGCGGCGGAAAAACCAGGCGCCGAGCGCGCACAAGACCGCATAACCCGCCGCCGACTTTGCGAGGCTCGCCTGCTCGGACCTTCCCGCGAACGGAAGCTTGAGGACTTTGAAGACGGCGATGCCCCCCGTTACCACCCCGAGCCAGCCGGCGAAGGGCATCACCAGCCAGATCACCGGCACGAAGACGGTGCCGCCCTCGTGGCCTCGAAGCAGTGGAATGCTGACGAGCAGCGACGCCGCGGCGATGACGGCGGAGGTCAGGGAACGCTTGCGGGCGTCCCGTGGATCGGTGCCACGCGGCGGGACGATGGATTGGGCCAGTCGGTAGACGGCGATCAGAACTTCTCCGATGCCGACCCAGCACAGGAGGGTTCCAACCGCGTACGCGATGCCGCTGTGCATCAGGAGTTCGCCTCGTAGTGGACCCAGCGCGGCGCGAGCTTGAATTGGAAGCCGGTGATGGCGAGGATGACGATGAAGATCGCCCAGGCGAGCGCGCTCGCGTAACCCATTCGGAAGAAAGCGAAGCCGTTGTTGAACAGGTGGTACACCGGCATCAGCAGCGAGTCCGCCGGGCCGACAGGACCGTCATTCGACTTCAAGATAAAGACGCGGTCGAACTCCTGCAGCGCCCCGATGAAGCCCGTCACGAAGTTGAAGAAGATGACCGGGCTCAGCATCGGCAGCATGACCCGGCTGAACACCTGACGGGGGGAAGCGCCGTCGATCGAGGCTGCCTCGTAGAGCGTGGTCGGGATTCCCTTGAGGCCGGCGAGCCAGAGAATCATGCCGCTTCCGGCGCCCCAGACCCCCATCATGATGAGGGCGGGCTTCGACCATTCGGCCGCTTGAACCCACCCCGGGGGCGGGGCATGGAGCCAAGCCGTTATCGTGCTGCGCCATAAGCCGTCGATGAGCCCCTTATCCGGGTCGGCGGAGAGCACCCAGTTCCAGAGGACCGTCGCGGAGACGACGGGGACGATCGCG
Source organism: Fimbriimonadaceae bacterium (assembly GCA_035295605.1). GTDB lineage: Bacteria > Armatimonadota > Fimbriimonadia > Fimbriimonadales > Fimbriimonadaceae > DAIDHV01. The sequence continues at coordinate 1,630 of DATGIR010000470.1, forward strand.
GGAAGATAGAAGATGGTGCGGTAGATGCGCATGCCCCGGGTTGCCGAGTTCAGAAGCAGGGCGACGCCGAGGCCGGTCAGGATTCCGAGGGGCACGCCCACGCCGGCCAGGTAGCCGACGTTGGCGAACGCCTTGACCACGTTCTCTTTGTCGGCGCCGAACATGTCGGCGAAGTTCTTCAGGCCGACGAAGCGGGCGGGCTGGAGCACGTCGTAGCGGGTGAGCGAGAAGAAGAGCGACGCCAGCATCGGGCCGAGGGTGAAGACCAGGAAGCCGATGATCCAGGGCGAGATGAACAGGTAGGCCCAGCGCGCCTCGTTGCGCTCGACCCTTCCCAGCCTCAAGCGCTTGAACCAGATGACCCCAGCCAGAATTGCGACCCCGGCGAGGGCGGCAGCCACAACGCCGACGGTCGATAGGTTGACGACGGGGTATCGCTCCTGTTGGTAGAAATCATCCAACTCCCGCTGCACCGTGACCTGGGCGTTGTGGAGCGCGTCGTGAATCGAAATCGTGCCGTAGAGCGCCTGGTCGGTTGCCTTCACGTGCTCCTGCCAAAGCAGGGAGCCGACCATGGTCGGCGGCCGAATCCGGCCGAACGGCCCCATGTCCTTGTGGGTCTTCACGGAGCCGGCGAAACGCGGGTCGGCGGGGGCCATCACCCGGAATTGCCACTCGTTGGCGACGCGGTTTCCGATTTGTCGGGGAATGTAGATTCGCCCGAGGTGCCGGTCCCACGTGCGCTGGGTCTCGTCCTGAACCTTCCAACCCTCGAGGCTGGTCGCGAACTTGATGAAGGTCCAGGCGTCCTCGACGTTGTGGGCCCCGCGGGGAATCGCGAGCGAGTAGCCGCCCACCCACGTGATATAGGTGTCTTTCTCGTTCGCAAACCGGCCCTTCTTGTTGAACCGGTCGTCGGGCACCGGGGCCGGGGCGGTAGCGAACTGCAGGTTCGGGCCGTAGCGAGAGAGGGCGCTGTCGATCCAGTCGCCGTCAATCTTCATCCCGACCTTGCCGATGATGAACGGGTCGTTCTCCTTGCCCAGGAAGCCGCTCTCGAAATTCTTGGCCCTCTGATACCCGCCGATGACGTTGTAGCCTTCCTGCATGAATTTGAGCGCCTCCTCGGACTCGGGTGTATCGAGGGTGCAGGTTCGGCCGTCGGGCGAGAGAAAGTTGGTGTTGTTCTGGAAGGCGTAGATGTAGAGCCAGCTATTGCCGTAGTTGGGCATGAAGCCGGCGACCTTGAGCGAGCCGTCCGAATTGAACTCGGTGAGCACTTTGCTGTAGGCCAAAGTCTCGCTCCAGGTTCGAGGCGGACGATCGGGGTCCAGGCCGGCCGCGCGCAGTTCGGCGGCCTTGTGCTTGAAAACGTCGGTGTTGTAGTAAAGAACCCGGTTGTCGGCGCCGGTTGGGATGCCGTAGACGTGCGGCTTGGATTCGCCCGGCGCTTGGAAGACGGCCTCGGACCAGGGCGCCGGATAGTACTGATCCGCCGTCGGGCATTGCGGATCGTTCTTGTCCCGCCCCATGAGGTCGTCGAGGGGTCGGAAGGCGTCCCGACTGGCCCAATCGGAGATTTCGAAGCGGTCCTGGTTG
>DATGIR010000471.1:0-4124 GCA_035295605.1 Fimbriimonadaceae bacterium
CTCGATCGCTGACGAAAGCGCGTCCATGTACACGTCCGCTTGCTCGCGGTTGCGGAAGGTGCTGTAGAACGAAAGAACGTGGGTCCGGCCGCGTCGAAGCGACCGGGTGAGAAGGTTGGGGGCGTAGTTGAGGTCTTCGGCCGCCAGCCGAACCCGGGTGATGGTGTCCTGCTTGATCCGTCGCCGGTCGGCTTTACCGGCAAGCACCAGCGAAACTGTAGACACCGAAACCCCCGCCCGGTGAGCCACCTCGTGGAGTGTCGTCCGCTTCGCTTGCCGATCGCCTGTGATCAACCGTTACCTCAACTCAAATGTTTGAGCACGCTGCTCAAACGTTTGATCATTGTAACGCGGCTTTTGGCGAATCGCTATAGAAAATGCGGAAAGTTCTCACCAACACGGGCGAGCGCGCCTACCGCGCCGGCGGGGCGTCCCGTTCGTGCCGACGCTCATAGCGCGGAGTCTCGATGCGTACGGTTTGGGTGTCGTTATCCCATCGCACACGGGCGCCGAGCGACTGGGCCAAGAATCGAAGTGGGACCAGCGTGCGCCCGTGGCTCAGCGTGGCCGGAGCGTCGAACATGATCTTTTGGCCGTCGACCCGCGCCTCGTTATCGCCGAGTCGCAGCTCGACCGTCGAGTTGTCGCCGACGCACATGATCTTTTCCGTTTGAGGATTCCAGATGACGTTCGCGTGCATCTGTTCAAAGACCCCTCGTAACGGCACCATCACGCGATCGTTCAAGAACCGGGGCTGCATGTCCGGAAACTCGACGGGTCGGCCATCTACCAGCACTGTCGGCGGGGAGGCATAGGCGCCCACGGCGAGAAGGCCGGCCGCGACGACGAGACTTCGAGACAGGTTAGGACCATTCATATTGCTCTCCTTTTTGGAAGGCCGCCAATTCGCGACCCCCAACGGGTTCCCACGCCGCCGGCGCCGAGATCAGCCCGCGCGGGAGGGAGGAAGTCCCGGCCGGGTTCTTGGCCGGATTCAAGCGTCTAGGCTCGACCTCGAATCGTCCTCTATTGGAAGCGATGAAAAAGTACATGTCGGCTATCGCCGTGTTCGCGGCCCTTTCCATTCCCTCCTTCGCCCGAGGTCCCGTATACGGCATCGTCGACCTCCCGGTCCCCCTGTTCGGCCAGCAGACCAACTCCTGGTGCTGGGCGGCCAGCGGCCAGATGGTGATGAAGTACTTCGGGGTCAGCGAGAGCCAGGCCACCCAGGCGACCTATCAATTCGGCACGAAGGCCGGCGTGAACTGCGCCGATAACCCAACACCGCCGGCCTGCATCAGCGGCGGCTCGGTCGAAATCGCCCACTACGGCTTCACCTTTAGCCAACTGGGAGGCAATAGCTGCCTGACGCCGGCGCAAATCGAGGACCAGGTCTACACCCGAGACGAGCCATGGATCATCAACCCGAATAGTCCCGGCTTTGGCCACGTGCTCGTCGCAGTCGGGTTCATCAATCTGGAGAACATCGTTCCCAACCTCTACTTCGTCGGCATCAACGACCCATGGCCCGCCGTAGCCACCTATAACAGCCAAGGCCAACCGACCGGTCCGGTGAACGGCGACTTCTACTGGGAGCCGTACGATTGCTACCAGGAAGGCGTCTGGGAGGGAACAAAGCACTCGGAGGGTTACGACCTCTACAACATCGTTCCGCCCAAGACGTTCACCGCAAAGCACCCACGCGTGATGCTGGGTGGGAGCCTGGATCTCAAGCAGATCCCAAAAGCGCTCGCTCTGAGGGTGCTGCAAGGAAACGCGGACTCGACGAAGGCCGCCACCGACGCCCTGGAGCTCGCCAGCCTGCTTGTCACGGCGGAATCGGCTCCCAAGCTGGGCTTTCCCTCGGTGGCAGCGCTCAAGGCGGCGCACCTGGGCAAGGCTGTAGAGCAGTACACATTCAGCACATCGAAGCTCAAGACGCGGGTAGCGGCGCGACCCCCGAGCGAGATCCTCGAGAAGGTTCCCGCCTTGTACTTCCCAATCGAGGGCGACCCCCTGATCCACGCGAGCATCCGCATGCGCAAGGTCGGCGACGTCTGGAAACTGGCGACCTTCGGCAGCCCCGCCGTCAGCAGGGCCTGGCAGAAGCTCGCGGCCGCGGGCAGCAAGTTCCTCGTCACGGTTGAAAGCGCGGAGACCGCCTTTTCCGGCCGCCGCGAGGGAACCAAGCTCTTCCTGTCCCCCCTGTTCGATCATCCGGCTTTGAAGCTGCGAGCCCGCGTCGAGCAAAGGGCAGTGGATGTTCTCCCGATCCTCACCGACGCTGCCAAGCGCTATGTGCCGAGTACGCTGCGCGCGCCGTAGGGAGGGGCTATGCCTGACGACACCATCAACCTGGGCACCGGCCTCGACTCCGCGGGTCACGTCGTCACTGCGGGAAACCAACTGGACGCGAACTGGAAGGTCACCCACGCCACCAAGCCCAAGCACGAGGGGAGCGGGTACTCCGTCTTCCCGGGGAATGCGGATTGGTATCCGGGATGGCTCGTTAACGGACCCAGGTCGGCGTGGATCGCGGGAAACCCCGACGACGCGAACGGCAACGGTAAGTTGGTGGCAACCAGGACCTTCACGCTGGCCGCGAATCAAGCTGCAGCCGGCACATTCTCGGGAACGGCCGCGACCCTCGACGACTCGGGCACCGTCCTCCTGAACGGCAAGCAAATCGCTTCGATAGGCGACTCCAACTGGGGCGCCCTCCAACCGATCACCATCCCTCCCGGTTCTCTCGTCGCCGGCGTCAACACGCTTGAAATCAGAATCGACGCCTCAGACACCTACTTAGAGGCGGTCAGGTTCGAGGGCACCCTAACGGTGCCTCCTCCCCCGCCTTGGTTCGCGACGCCGCTCGGGATCCTGTGCATCCTGCTGACGCTCATCGTGCTCGTCGTCATCGTTCGGTTTGCACGGCGGCGCCCGGCGCCCGAGGCCGAGAACCCCGCTAGTGGCCAAACCTGATCGCGTCGTCGCGCAGGACGGCATGAACCCCCTGCACGCCGTTCACGATTTGGGTCACCCGCATGTCTACCGCGACGCTCGCAAGCGCTACCCCGCGCGACGGTTCGATGCCGTGTAGCTCGCCCATTAGGGCCACCATCTCCTCGAGCGCATCCAGCGAGGCGATGTTCAGATCCTCGTTGACGCCGAGGGTGATCCACGCCCCCTCGACCCGGGCGCGGGGGCGCCCGATCTTCATCGTGGGGTGAAGATGAAGTGAGAGCGTCGCCTCCTTTATGGGGCACTCGATCGCGGTGACGCAAACCTCGCCGTCTCCCTGCGCGGCATGGCCGTCGCCGAACGAAAAGAGCCCGCCCGGCACCTCGATTGGTAGATAGAGGGTCGTCCCGGGGACCAGCTCCTTGCAGTCGAGGTTTCCGCCGGTTTGGCGGGGTGGGGGCGTGGGCTGGATGCCATCTTCGTCGACCGGCATCCCCATGACGCCCAGGAACGGGCGCAGGCTCACCTCGTCGCCGAACTGGTCGACGCCCAAGCCCTTGGAAGCGTCCAGCTTCCAGTAGAGCATTTGCTCCTTCTCGGTTAGCCCCAACCGCTGGTGAACCCGGTGGTCCCAACCACCCGCGCTCGTCCAGCCGTGCTCGCCAACCACGACCTTCTCGACCCGCACCTCGAGCGTCATTCTCGGCTCCGCGCCCGAGATCGCGATCGGTCCCATGAGGCAGTGGCCGGCGTCCTGGGGCCCCCGCCGCTCGAAGATCTTCACCGGCTCGATGCCGTCGCCGGTGCGAGGAATGCGGTTCCACGCCGCGTCGGGAATGTCATGGCCGGTAATCCGGTCGCCGGAGGCGACGGTCAGGACCGGCTTCAGATCGCGGGAGAAGTGCCCGTGAAGCACCTCGGGGGTTGGGTGGAGATGCCAGTCGGCCATCCTGGGAGTATGCCCGGCCGACCCCCAGGTTTGAGCCCGATTATCGAGGCGGACGCATCAAGCTTGACGACTGCGCCTGCGACGGAGGAGGGCGGCGCCGCAAATGGTGAGCAGGCCGATCGAGGCGGGCTCGGGGGCAGGCGTTAGCTCGAAAGCCGCCGCCTGACCGTTGTAGGTGCCGGTTCCAAAGATCGTTCCATCTTCCAAGACCGATTGC
>DATGIR010000472.1:0-2785 GCA_035295605.1 Fimbriimonadaceae bacterium
GGGCCGCTACCGCCTGATGAGCGCCCGCGGCGCCGAGAAGGACCAAAGCTACGTGCTGTACATGCTTGGCCAAGCGCAGCTTCGCCACCTCTGGTTCCCGCTGGGAGAGATGCCCGACAAGCGCGCGACGCGCCGCCTCGCCGCCGAGCTCGGGCTCGCCGTGGCGGACAAGCCGGATAGCCAGGAGATCTGCTTCGTGAGCGAGGCTGGCGGCTACCGGAACTTCTTGCGCCGGGTTCGGCCGGACGCGTTTGCCTCTGGTGAGATCGTCGACCGGGAGGGGCGCCGGCTCGGCGAGCACGGCGGCGTCGCCGACTTCACCGTCGGCCAGCGCAAGGGCATCGGCATTTCCGACGAGCGGCCTTTGTACGTATTGGAGGTGCGTCCCGAGGAGAACACGGTCGTGGTCGGACGCGACGTCGATCTGCTCCAGCGGGAAGCCAGGCTCGAGGGGTTGCACTGGCCCTCCGGCGATCCGCAACCGAAGTGCCGGGTGCGGGTCAAGATCCGCTACAACATGGCCGCCCAGGCCGCGACCCTGATCGGCGGCGACACCCCCAGAGTGGTGTTCGACGAGCCGGTTCGAGCAGTTACACCGGGACAGATTGCGGTGGCCTATCGTGGAAGAACCGTAGTGGCAGGCGGGACCATAGCCCGCTGACCGAACGCGTGGGAGTTGCAAAGCGTCTGCAAGAGCGCGAGGTACCCGGTAACGCGTAGAATGAGATACACACCTTAGGAGGAACACATGAGCAGGGAATCTGACGAAACCAACGCAATGCTATATCTTCTCGCCGGCGTAGGAATCGGCGCGATTATCGGCGCCGCCGCCGGGATCTTGTTGGCCCCCAAGGCCGGCAGCGAAGTCCGCGAGGACATCAGCGAGAAGTTCTTGGAGCTCAAGTCGAAGACCGAGAGCTGGATCGCCGACCAGCGAGCTAAGCGCTCGTCGTCGGACACGGCCATCGAAGAAGTCGGCGCGTAACCCGCCTTGACCAGCGGCTGGAGAATTGCCCTCTGGGTCGCGGTACTCGCCGCGGCCCTAGGGTTCCTCTATCTTGTTAGAGGAATTCTCCTTCCGTTCATCATCGCGTTCATCATCGCCGCGTTGCTGGATCCGATGGTTCAGCGGTTGCGGCTTCGGGGCTGGTCGCGCAGGTGGTCGGTCCTCTCCGTCGTTCTCCCCATCTACGCCGTCGGCTTCGTGGCGCTCGCCGTGATCGTGCCGCGGGCGACGACGGACATCATCAACATCACCTCCACGGTCGACTCGATCGCCGCGAACATCGCCAAGGAGAGCGCCAGCGACAACTACTTCGTGCGCTGGAACCCGGCGGTGCAAGCCGAGGAGCAGGGTGGCCCCGAAGGCTCCATCGATAAGCTCCTGGAGAAGTATCAGGGGCCGCTTGCCACGCTCGGGCTGCCGACCACGAGGCGCGAGATCGTCACCAGTTACATTGCGCCACAGCGGAAAGGGATCGCCGACGCGGTGCGTAACGGGGTGGGCTCCTTCTTCGGCTTCCTCGCCGGCTTCGCCGGCAACCTGCTCGGGATCGTCGTGCTGATCCTCGTGCCTCCCCTCCTGCTCATGGAGTTGGAGGATATGCAACGGCGGTTCCCGAAGTACATCCCGCCCGCGATCCGCAAGGACACCCTCAAGCTGATCTCGGATATCAGCGGCGTGTTCATGAAATACCTGCGCGGGGTCGCGACCGTGATGATGCTTTACGCGCTATGCGCGGCGATCATGCTGGCGATTCTGCACGTGCCCAACTTCGTGCTTCTGGCGGTGCTCTTCGCCGCGCTCTACATGGTGCCGTATATCGGCAACCTCATCGTCTACACGATCGTCTTCCTGACGCTTGGGCTGAGCGGCACCCACGAGACGTTCTTCATGCACCTGAGTTCGCCCTGGGGCTACGCCTTCTTCGCGACGGCGATCTATGCCGGAATGGGCCTGATCTTCGACCAGTTGCTCTATCCGTCGCTGGTCGGCAACGCGGTCGGGTTGAACACCGTCACCAGCATCTTCGTGGTGTTCTGCGGCGGCACCCTCTTCGGGCTGGTCGGCATGATCATCGCGTTCCCGCTCGCCGGGGCGATCAAGATCATCTTCGACCGGCTAATGCGGGTCACTTCGGAGGCGCAAGCTTCCGCCGACCTGCCCGCGGTACCGTTGCGCCACCGGCGCCCTGCGGTGTAAACGCGTCAGGGGAGTCAGGGAGTCAGGGAGTCAGGAGTGCGGGCGGCTGTCGCGATTCCGGCCTCCAACCGACGCGCCAGATCACCGGCATCGAGCTCGACGATGCGCTCGCCTGAATCCAGGTGAACCGTGAGCTCGGCGTCCTGAACCTCGTACTCCACGGCTTCGGCCGAGCCGCGGAACTTGAGCGTGAGGATGTCGCCGCTCGCACGGGCGGATGCCAGCACTTCCAGCGGCGTCTTGTCCTTCTTGAGCAGGCCCCCGAACGTGATCTCGGTCGGGCTGATCTGCAGCGTCCCGCTCGCACCGTCGGACTGCCGCACCGCCGGCCCCCGCCAGATGGTGCCTTTGTCGTCGAACGTGAGTTCCCCCTGGATGAACGCATCCTGGATCGCGTCCTCCAGCGAAGCTTCGAACGCCGCCTGCTCGTCGACGCGGGGGAGGCCCCGGGCGATCCGGTGCCAATCCTCGAAGCTCTGCAGGCTGCCCACGTGGCGCGAGAGCGGACGAAACGAGCTCCGAACCAGCCGCAAGTATTCCCCCTCGGTGTCGAACTCGGTGTGGCAGTTCGGGCAAACCGGG
>DATGIR010000473.1:0-10657 GCA_035295605.1 Fimbriimonadaceae bacterium
TCGGCGCCCTTGTATTGGTCGCCGCGCTTCTTGCGACGGCGTCGGCTTCGGGCGGGAAGCACGTCATCGGAAAGCTGGGTCAGACGCTGCGCGATGTCGGTATCCACTCCCGGATGTCGGCCGGCTCGCGCGTCTACTATCACACCAAGCAGTACGAGTATCTGGTGATCAACCAGACGCGATCGGCGGATTGGACGAGCGTGGTGCTTCAGAACGGCTCGAAGGGCTACATTCCCACGGACGCAGTGGCGGTGCTTCCGTATAACGTCCTCCAAGGCGCTCCGCAGCGCGACCGCTCGCGGGATCTGGCCTCGCGAGGCGATGCGACTGGCACGACGTACTCCCCGGGCGACGTCGCCGGCTTGGCCACCGAGTTCATCGGCACCCCCTACAAGTGGGGCGGCCAGGATCTCAACAACGGCATCGACTGTTCGGGCTTCGTAAAGAAGATGTTCGGCGCTATCGGCGTCAACCTGCCCCGCACGGCCGCCGAGCAGGTGAACTACGGCGAGCCGGTGACCCGGCTCGAGTACCTGCAACGAGGCGACCGGCTCTACTTCTGGTCCTCCAGCCGCGGCAAAATCGGCCACACCGGGATCTATCTCGGCAACGGCTACTTCGTGCACTCATCGTCCGGCAAGGGCGGGGTAGCGACCAGCCCGCTCACCAAGAGCTGGTTGAAGATTCTCGTCGCCGCCCGCCGGTAACTCGCCCGAGCCCGCACTTTTGCCTGCGCCCCGACCGCGCGCCAACCGATCATTACAGGGAGTTGCGCGGTTCCGAGCCCCTCGATACGCTTTTCCCCAAGGCACGCCGGCAGGTGCTGGGCACGCTGATGCTCGATGCCAACCGCGGCTGGTCGCTTTCGGATATCGCCAAGCATCACGGCACCACGCCCTCGACGTTGCAACGCGAACTCGCAGCTCTGCAGGAGTGCGGGCTCCTGCTTCGGTACGAGCTCGGCGGCAAGGTGCTCTACCGTGCCAACGCGGCGTGCCCCCTGTTTCCGGAGCTCCAGGCGCTCTTCGTGCAGGCGTTCCGCGTTGGCGAACAGCTTCGGGACGCGCTTTCGCAGCTTTCGATCCGGTCGGCGTTCGTGTTCGGCCACGCCTTTTGGGGCGAGTCGGTGTCCCCGATTCAAATCGTCGTGGTCGGCGCGGTTCCGATTCCCATATTGGATGCGGCGCTTCGACCACTGGAAATCCGGCTCGGGCGCCAAATCGCCGCGGCGCTGCTGACCGAGACGGACTTTGCGAGTCGGCTGCAAACCGGCGACTACTTCCTGCGCAGCACGCTGGAAACCGCAAGCCTCAACATCATCGGCGACGACTTCGCCGCCGCGGCCTGAGCGCTCGCTCTTAACCAAATTCGGCTGGTCACGAGCTGGAATGTCGTCACCAGCTTAACAAGCTGTGTACACTGCCTTTGCCCCGGGGACGGGCGCGGCAGAGCGATGAAAACCCTCGTAAAAGTCTTCAACACGACCAAGGCCGCACCGCTCGCCCGCGAGTTCGAGCAAGAGCTGTCCCAGGCGATGGAAGGGTTTTCGCACGAATACTGCGTCGAGCACGGCGCGGTGACGGTGAACCGGTTCTCGAACGAGAACATGGAGGTGCAGGTTGAGAACGTCCGAGATCACATCGTGGTCGTGCTCCACACCCAGGCGCCGCCGGTCAGCGATGGTCTGATCGAGCTTTTGGGCCTCTTGGACGCCGTCAACAACGCCCACCCGCGCCGGACATTCTTGGCGTTTCCGTACATGCCCTACGCGCGATCCGACCGGAAGAACCGGCCGCGGATCTCGGTGCTCGGGCAGCGGATTCCGGAGATTCTGAACGAGGTGCTGGGGGTGCGGCGCGTGCTTCTCGTCGAGCCGCACGCGACCCACATGAAGCAATACTTCATCCCGACGGCGGACGAGATTCCGGCGACGCCGCTGATCGTCCGGCATATCCGGGAGACCATGGGCGCCGAGCTGGGTCGCGGCGAGTGCGTGCTGGTGTTCGCCGATTCGGGCGCGGCCAAGCGGTACGAAGAGCTGCCCTTCACCCTCGGCATGGACCAGGCGTTCATCCACAAGTCGCGCACCGACCACTCCGAATCGCCGACGATACGGGCCCTGACGGGAGAGGTTCGGGGCCGTCACTGCGTGCTGATCGACGACGAAATCCTGACGGGGAACACGGTGCTCAAGGACGCGAAGCTCCTCAAGGAAGCCGGGGCGGCCTCGGTGCGGATGTACGCGACCCACGCGGTTTTCGCCGATCAGAAGCTGGCGACCGAGCAGCTCATGGCGAAGCTGGCTGATTCAGATGTGGATCAGTTCATCGTGACCGACACGATCCCGGTCGCGGAGAAGGTGGCGCTCCAGCCGGACAAGTTCACGATTCTGCCGATCGCGCCGCTGCTCGGCGAGGCGATCAAGCGGATGATCGTCGGTGAGTCGCTGAGCGAACTGCACCGGATCTAACGACAGGAGGGCGGACGAGGACGTCCGCCGCGCGAAACGGCTTAGAACCCTTTGCCGCCGAATACGTCAGCGTGAAGAACTCGTTGTCGCGACCCTGCGCCTCTTCATCGGTTCCGATTGACGTGAGCCGGCCGGTCTTGGCGTCGAAGAAGACGTGGAGGCGATTGCCGAACCACCGCTTGCCGAATACGGAGCGCGCGCCGTGAAGCAGGAGGTAAGCGTGGGGATCGCGCTTCATGCGGGGCGAAGGTTGGGCGTGTCGGATCGGACCGGCGTGTTGGAGATCCCGAAGAAGGGCGGCCAACTTGGAGGGTGAGCACGCCAACTCGATGGCCCGCGAGTCGAGGGAAAACAAGCTCGGCTGCTTGGTTGTGAACAAACCTGCAAGCTCCTCGAGCGCGTCGCCGGTGTAGCTTCGCGACTCTGATTTCGAGGAACTTGAACCCACATCGAACGTTGTTAGGCGATCACCGACAAGTTGCAGAACGAGCGAGTGCCCGCCCTTCGAGCCGCGGATCTCCGCTGAGCGCGCCGACCAACGGGTCGCCGACCATTCCTCGTGGCTGTACCAGTCAATACCGTTGCCGCCGGTTTCTATCTTTACGGCGAAGTCCGGATGCTTTCGTTGGTACGAAATGCAGCGAACTGCGTCGCGAGAGAAATCGGACCTGGCCGAGAGGAGCACGAGGAGCCAGATCACGGCAGCCGGAGTCTACCGAGGCCTCGAATTAAGAACCTGGTAGGTACACATTCGGAGTCGTGGCGGACGAGGACGTCCGCCCTCCTGTCCGGCTTCAGAGAACCTCGAGAATCCGGGCGACGCCGTGCCGAATCGGGTCGACGACCGTCAGGCCCAACTCGCTTTCCAACGCTTTGGCGGCGCGATCCGCCGCCGCTTCGTCCAGTCCGAATGTGTTGAGGCAGACGGCCGCGGTGCGGGGGCGCGGGAAGGTGCCGCACCCCTCGGCGAGGTCTTCGTAGAGCCGGGTGTAAGCGCCGAGTGGGGGAATCGCGATCTCGGGCAGGCGGGCCAAATGCGTTTGCCCGGCCCGGGCGCAGAGCACCAGATGGGTCGGGCACGAGCCCCGGAGCAGGGGCAGATTGGCGGTGCTGCCGGGATGAATGAGAGCGCCCTGGCCCTCAACAATGACCAGTTCGGCGTCCGCCACCCGCATCACCTCGGCTTCGATGGAGCCGCTCGCGTAATCGACGCGCACCGCGTCGAGCGGCACCCCGGTTCCGGTGATCGTGATCCCGATTTGGCCAGTGGCGATGAACTCGGCTCGGATGCCCCGCTCCCGCGCTGTGCGATATATCTCGAGCCCGGCGGTCATCTTGCCGACCGCCATATCGGTGCCGATCATCAGAATCCGCTTGTTCGGAAGGCTTGCCGCGAGCGCCCCGCCGACCCCCAGGCCCGCCGGCTCGATCCGGATATCCCACACGAATTGGCCGGGCTTGGCCGAGGCGGAGTAGCGTGGCCCCAGCAGATCGTGAAGTCCATTCACGAGGCTTAAACCCGCGGTCCAAGCGGTGTCGAGAACCGGATACCAGTCAGGCGGTATGAGCCCGCCGGGCGGAGCGATCCCGAGCACGAGCACCTTGGCGCCCAGTGCAACCGCCTCCTCGACGGTCGCGACGATCGGGCAGGAGCGGGGGACGCCGGTTACTTGGGCGGCATCGCGACCGGCGGTGACGGAGTCGACGACGCAGACCACCGGGTTCGGCGAGTAGCGGAGGACGCCGATTCCCATCTTGCCGACGTTGCCCTCGACCTGCCCCTCCATGTAGATGGCGAGGGGGGCGCTTCGATCAAGCATTGAGGAGCGCGGCTCCGTGCCCGGGACGGTCGGTCGGCGTGATCACGCCGTCGACGATCGGGGCGCCGTCGGCCGGATCGGGGTTAAGGTTGAGATGGCTGTCGAGGTCGATGTGGTCGAACAGCGCGCCGATCGCGGCGCCGGCGGCGATGGCCACGCTCGACTCGCTCATGCAGCCGATCATCGTCTGCAGGCCGTGGGCACGGGCGGTCGCCACGATGCGAAGCGCCTCGGTGATGCCACCGCTCTTCATGAGCTTGAGGTTCACGCCGTCGACTCGGTCCGCCAGTCCGGGCACGTCGGCGCTCGTTCGCACGGACTCGTCGCAGAAGATCGGAAGCCGGCGATATTTGAAGACGTCGGGCAACTCGGCCTCCATTCCTTCCGCGAGCGGCTGCTCTACGTACTCGACGCCGCGTTCCCACAGCCACTTGATCATCGGGCAGGCATCTACCGGCGCCCAACCGCCGTTGGCATCGACCCGGAGCTTGGCGCCAAAGGGCGCGGCGGCTTCGGCGGCGGCCGAGAAGTGGGCCCTGTCGAACTCCAACCCCTCCGGGGAGCCCAGTTTGATCTTGAGGCACTTCGCGCCCGTGCGGCGAAGGATATCGGGGACGCGCTCCCGCGTCACCTCGGGCGGGTTCAGGCCTATGGTCACGCTGGTGGGCACGCTTCGGCGCGGCAGACCCAAGAGGCGATAGAGGGGAAGTCCGGCCTTCTTGGCGAGCAGATCCCACAGGGCCATGTCGAGCGCCGCCATCGCGGGCGGATCGATCCGCGCCTCGCGCATGGCGGCATCGTTCTCGAACGGGCTGTCCAGGGCGGCGCTGGCCGCGAACGCCTCCAGCTGTGCCTGGCCGCGTTCTGCGGTCCAGGAGGAGCCGGTCGCGGGCGAAAGCTCGCCGAGGCCCACGTGGCGGCCATCGGACAGCAGGACGAAGAGGTTTTCCGAGCTGGACATCCCCCCACGGCTGATGACGAGCGGATAGAGCTTCTGCAGCTCGAGGGTGCGGAATTCCAGCTTAGGCACTGGGGGTTAAGCGTACCTATGCGAGCGAGCGCACGAGGTCGGCATGGCGTTCGAGAACGACCTTGCGCTTGACCTTGAGGGTCGGGGTCAGCTCGCCGGACTCGACGGTGAAGGGGGTGTCGAGGAGGGCATGCCGCTTGACCATTTCGAAGCTCGCGAGGGTCTTGTTGATCCGGTCGACCTCGGTCTTGATCGCCTTCTGGGCCTCGGGGAGCCCGATGAGCTGGGCGTCGGTGTGTTCACCCAGCTCCTTTCGGAGGGCGCCGAAGTCGGGAACGATGAGCGCGACGCAGGCATCCATTCCGTCACCCAGGACAACGGCTTCTGAGATGAGGGACGAGGAGCGGAGCCGGTTCTCGATCGGTTGCGGCGCCACGTTTTTCCCGTTTCCGAGCACGAGCAGATCCTTCTTACGGTCGGTTATCTTCAGGTTTTCGCCTTCGAATTCGCCGATATCGCCGGTATGGAACCAGCCGTCCTTGTCGAGGGCGGCATCAGTTTCAGCGGGCTCGTTGAAGTAGCCGAGCATGACCCCGGGGCCGCGGACGATGATTTCGCCGTCCTCGGCGATCTTGCACTCGACGCCGTTGAAGATCTGGCCGACGGTATCGACCGCGATGGGCCGGAGCGGGTTATTCACGGCGAAAGCGCTCGTCGTTTCGGTGAGGCCGTAGCCTTGGACCACCATCAGCCCGAACGCGGTGTAGAAGTCGTAGACGTGGCGGGGAAGCGCGGCGCCACCGCTCACCAGGAAGCGCATGCGGCCCCCGAGCCGGGCGCGGATCTTGGAGCCAACGATCCGGTTGAGCAAGGGCCAAAGGGGCGCCGGCCGGTGGCGGGTGCGCCGCTCGCCCTGAGCGAGGGTTAGGTTGAAGAGCTTGAGCTTGAGGCCGCCCTCCTTCTTCACGCTCTCCTTGATGCGCCCCATGGTGGCCTCCAGGAAGCGGGGAACGCAGAGCAAAATGGTGGGGCCGACGGCGAGGATATCGGAGGCAAGGGACGCGAGACTGCGGCTATACGCGATGGTCGCGCCTAGGCAGATCGGCAGGAAGTGTCCGTTCGCGCGCTCGAGCACGTGGGAGAGGGGCAGGAAGCTGAGGAAGACGTCGTTCTCGTCGACGCCGAAGTTGCCGGCGATGGCGCCGTTCATCCAGATGAAATTCCGGTGGGCGAGCATGGCGCCCTTAGGAAGGCCGGTGGTTCCGCTCGTATAGATGATGGTCGCAACGTCTTCGGGCGTGACCTGATCGATCGAGGCATCCCACTCCGCGTCGGTGATCAGGGCCGCTTCGGATGCGATCTGCTCGATCGATTTGGCGTCCCCCTTGAGGAGCATGGATCGCACGCCGCCGAGCGCCTCGAACTTCTGGAGCTGCTTGGCATCGCCGCAGACCACGACCTTGGCCGAGCAATTCCCAACGATGTAGCAAGCTTGATCTGAGGGCAGGGTTGGATAGATCGGCACGACCACGAGGCCGAGGGTCTGGCACGCCCAGTCGAGCAGCGCCCACTCCACGCAATTCTCGCTGATGATGCAAAGGCGATCGCCGCGGCTCAGGCCCAGCGAACGGACCCCGGACGCCCAGCGCCGAATCCGTTCATAGAGCTCCTTGTAGGCGACCTTTTCAAACCCCTTGTCCTTGGGGACCATGAGGGCGGTCCGGTCGGCGTGGATCCGGCACGAGTTTCGAAGAATGGCGCCAAGCGAGTTGAGGTTGGGTTCGGCCATCGCAGAAGGACTAGATAAGGGCGCTCTCCTTGGCTCGGAAATAGAAGGAGACCAGGTTCGCGGCGAGATCTTGCGGCTCGCTTTCGAGGCTGCTCAGGCCGTGGAGAGTGAGCACGGACGTCGCCTGGCGGCGGTCTTCATCGATCAAGAGCGCGGCAGCCTTCCTGTACATATCCTCGACCGTCTTGAGGCGGGTGTCGAGGACTTCCTTGAGACGTGGGTCACTGACGCGGGCCAGCAGCACGAGATGCCGCTTCACGAGCGGGGCCAGCGCCGAGCTGATCGCGTTGGCGCGGTCGGCGTCACCGCTATCCGTGAAGTTGACGATGAGCGAACGCCGCTTCCAGCGCGCGGCGAGGTACGAAAAGGCGGCAATGGCGTCGGTTTCGACCGGCTGGGCGACCTGGTCATGGAGCGCCTCGATGATGATTCCCACCTGATTGCGGCCCTTTCGCGGCGGAATGTAGCGGACCACCTGATCGGCGTAGATGAAGAGGCCGACATTGTCGCCGGCCGCAGCCGCGGCGTGGGCCAGCAACAAGCAGGCGTCGAGGGCGTGGTCGAGTTTGGTAACGCCGTTGATCTCGCCGAGCATGTGGCGTCCCACATCGATTCCGATCAATACGCTCTGGTTGCGCTCGGTTTCGTACTGGCGAACGATGAGCCGGTTCCGTCGCGCGGTCGCCATCCAGTCGATCTTTCGAAAGTCGTCTCCTTCGGCCCAATCCCGGAGCGATTCGAACTCCATCCCGAGGCCGCGCATACGAGTTCGGCGGATGCCTAGCTCGCGGAGTCGCCCCTTTTGGTTCAGGAGGTCGAACTCGCGAAGCGCGAGCACGTTGGGATAGACGCGAAACGGCTGATCGGTCGGGAGCCGCTCCTGCCGAACGACGAGGCCGAGCGGACATGCGACGCGCACATAGGTGCCGCGGAAGTAGTCGCTTCCCCGCGCGTCCGGATTCACATGGTATTGGCGCTGCGCGTGGGCGCCGGGGCCAAGGTTGAGGCGAAACTCGTCCGGCCAGCGGCGCATGGTCGGCGGCGGCTCATCTCGAATCGAAAATGCGATGGGATCGGTGCCGGTGTTCTCGATCTGGAGCTCGACGCGATTGTCGACCCGCACGCTGAGCACTTGGTCGAACTTGCGGACGACCCGAAGGTCCCGGCCCCGCGGTCCCAGCCACGCCGTCAGCAGAGCAGCGGCGATCAGGGCGCCGTCGAACGCGGCCGGCAAGAGCAAGACGCCCTGCTGATAGCCGATCGCGGCAACCGGAATGCCGAGAGCCAGCAAGAGCCAGAAGCGCGGCGTCGGGACGATCACGTTCGAAGAAGCTTAGCACCGCAACCCCGATGACGGGGCTTGGTACGATGGAGGCTGGTGAACACCGAAATCCTGATGCTCAGCCCGGAGAAGGCGGTGATCTCCTACCGGCTGGCCTCGCTGGGCAGCCGGATCTTCGCGCATCTCGTGGACCTCCTAGTGGACGGAGCCCTGACGCTCGCGATCATGTATGTGATGTTGGCGTTAGCGGCCGCGGGTCCGGTGGGCCAGCAACTTGCCGGGTTGGCGCAGCCGGTCTCGATCGGGTTCTTCTTCCTCTACTTCATCCTGCTGGAGGGGCTCTGGAACGGCCAAACGCCAGGGAAGAAGGCAATGGGCATCAGGGTGCGAATGTCCGACGGCACGCCTATTACGTTTCAAGCCGCGCTGGGGCGCAATCTGATCCGGCCGGCGGACATGCTTCCCAACTTCTATTTCGTGGGGTTCGCCGCGATATTTACAACCCCCCGCGCTCAGCGGTTTGGCGATCTCGTCTCGGGAACAGTGGTCACCCACGAGAAGCGGGGGCTGCCCATCTTCCACCCGGCGCCCCACCGGCTTGCGGGCGAACACCCCTACGAGCAGTATGTGGGCGACCTGCGCGGTATGACGCTCGAGGAGTATCGGGCGCTGCGCAGGTTCTGCGACCGGTATCCGGAGCTCTCGACGGCGATTCAGTCGCGAATGCTGAACGAGGTGTGGCGGCCGATCGCCCTGCGGCGCGGGGTGCCCGAGCTTCCGGGCGTGCACCCGCTGCTCTTAGCCGAGGCCACGGTCATGAAATACGGCCGAATGAACGGATTGTTGTAGTGCCTGTGGAAAGGATGTTGACGCGATTTTCTTAACGTTAGAGAGTGGAAACAGTTGGGTTCGGTGGGGCTAGAGATTGGCTTTATCCACTAGCTTTTCCACTTTCGCCCGATTGGCCGATTTAGCTTCAATAGGTTCAAAAGCCGAGTGGATTTGTATAGTTTCGTGCCTTCCCAACATGGTTTTCCCCATTTTCGATCGCCTAAAGAGAAAGAGTAATTTCAATTGACCGAGGCCTTCCATCTTAAAGAAGATGCAGTGGAAAGCGCGGTGCGGGCGGTTATCGTCCGGCTCACCGACTTTCGCAACTATGCCGGCTTGGAAACCGAGCTTGGGGCGGGGCTCAACGTGTTGGCGGGCGAGAACGCGCAGGGGAAGACGAACTTGCTCGAGGCGCTGTACCTCCTCGCGTCGGCGCGACTGCTTCGGGGCCAGCGGGATGCGGAGGCGATCCGGGAGGGCGCGACGGCAGGCCGCGTGGAGGCCGACCTCGGACCGGTCGATTCGACGGTCGCGGTCCAGCTTCAGGCGGGGACGCGGAAGCGATCCTTCTTGAACGGCTACGCACTGCCTAAGGCCTCCGACATCTTGGGCCGGCTGCCGGCCGTATGTATTTCCGCCGAGGATCTAAGCCTTGCTCGGGGCGAGCCCTCCGACCGGCGGCTCTTCCTGGACCTGGAGCTCGCGGCACTCTATCCCGCTTACCTGCGGGATCTCGGGGTCTACAAGCGGGCACTCGAACACCGAAACGCGCTTCTGCGCCACGCAGCGGAGGCGTTCGTGGATGAGGCGACCTTCGAACCCTGGGAGGTCCAACTGGGACAGCACGGGGCCAATTTGAGGGCAGCGCGGGCCAACTATGTGGGGGGATTAGGGGGATGGGCCGCGCAGTTGCACGAGCGCCTGGCGCCCGGCGAAGCGATTGCGTTGACCTACTCGGCGCGCGACGAGGCCGATTCGGCCGAGGCGCTGACGGCGATGCTTCGGACCCGGCGTCCGGATGACGTTCGGCGCGGGTCGACCTCATTGGGGCCGCACCGGGACGAGCTAGCGGTAGTCACCGGCGGGCGGGACGTTCGGCTTTACGGCTCGCAGGGTCAGCAGCGAGCCTCTACGATCTCCATCAAATTGGCCGCACTGAAGTTGGCCGAAGAGCAGCGCGGAGCGCCCCCGCTCCTGCTTCTCGACGACGTCTTCTCGGACCTCGACGCCCACCGGCGAGAGGCGTTGATCGAGCTGATTCTCGGGACGGCGGGGCAGGTGGTGCTAACCTGTACCGAGGCATCCGCGGCCGGGCGGCGGGTCCTGGACCGGGCCCGGCTGTTTACGGTTCACGCCGGAACGGTGACGCGTCAATGAAGGGTTTAGACAGGCTCCTGACGCCCGCGATCGGACGGGACGAGGTTGTCCGCACGGCCATGGCCAAGCGCGCTCTGCACCACTGGGAAGAGGTGGTCGGCGAGGGATTGAGCGCTCG